>JAADDB010000262.1 GCA_013154135.1 Chloroflexota bacterium | reverse complement strand
GAGAGCGCGCGGCTGATCGCGCGTGCGGTGGGGCTGGACACCTGGTGGGTTGCGTACCAGAGCGTGGGCGCGGCCGGGGGCGCGTGGTTGGGGCCCAACGCGGAGGACGTGGTCGAGGAGCGGGCGCGGGCGGGAGACCGTCACATCCTCATCGTGCCTGTAGGCTTCACCGCGGACCACGTGGAAATCCTCTACGACATCGACATCGAACTCAAAGCCCACGCGGCCAACCTGGGCCTCCACCTGGAACGCACCGACTCCCTGAACGACAGCCCCCTCCTCATCCAGGCCCTGGGGGAAATGGTCGCAGCAGTGACAGAGCATGGCAACAAAGAGGAGTCGTGATATAATTAGGGCGGAGGTATTTAACCCTGCCCGTTTCTCCAATGTGCTAAGTTTCGTCGGTCAGTCGGTATTTCACGTCAAGGATATCTCAATGCCCACAATTAAACGAATTGGTGCGTACAGATTTTTCTTTTACGCCGGAGACCGTTCAGAACCTCCACATATCCACGTGGAACGTGAAACAATGGTGGCCAAATTCTGGCTGAATCCGGTGCGACTCCAATCCAGCGGTCGGTTTCGACCCCATGAGATACGGCGCATTCAGCGTCTTGTCGAAGAACATGAACGTGAATTTCTGGAGGCATGGGATGAATACTTTGGTGATTGAGCGCGAAGCGCGGGCCCAAACAGTTAAGATCACGGATGAAGAGATTATCGTGGAACTGGAGGATGGGCGCACTATAAGCGCTCCATTGGCGTGGTTCCCACGGCTCCTTCATGGAACGCCGGAGGAACGAGCGAATTGGCGATTGATCGGGGAGGGAGAAGGGATTCATTGGCCGGACTTGGATGAAGATATCGAAGTGCGTCATCTGCTGGCCGGCATCCCTTCCCAGGAAAGTGCACGCTCGTTGCAGCGATGGCTTCAGAAACGCAAGAAGGCACACTCACACATGACGGATAACGCCTGACGCTCTACCGTTTTTCAATCTTTAATCTTCGATCTTCACCCTCTAGAGGAGATCATCGCATGACAACACGACCACACGGGCACAGGCCGCACGTGGTCATCATCGGCGCGGGGATCAGCGGGCTGGCCACCGCATACTACCTGCAAAAACAGGCCGAAGAACAGGGTCGGGACCTGGTGATCCACCTGGTGGACCGGGCCCCGCGCGCGGGTGGGGTCATCTCCACCGTGCGGGAGGACGGCTTCATCGTCGAAGGCGGGCCCGACTCCATGCTCTCCTACAAGCCCGCGGGTGTGCGCCTCCTGCGGGAACTGGGCCTGGCCGAGGAGATTGTGGGCACCTCCCGGGAGAACGCGGGGTCCTTTGTGTACTCCCGCGGGGAACTCCACCCCCTGCCCGAGGGGCTCACCCTGATGATCCCCAGCAAATTGGGCCCCCTCTTCCGCACCCGGCTCATCTCCTGGCGGGGAAAGGCCCGCGCCGCGCTGAACATCCTCTACGCGCCCAGCCACAACGGGCGGGACATCTCCGTGGCCGAATTCGTGGAAGACCACCTGGGCCGGGAGACCTTTGAGCGCATTGTGGAGCCCCTGTTCGCGGGCATCTACGCGGGGGACGCGCGACAGTTGAGCCTGGCCGCGACCTACCCCCAACTCCTGGACCTGGAACGGGACCACGGGAGCCTGCTGCGGGGCCTGATCCTCATGCGTCACCGCCGAGGGCGGATGCGGCGCACCCGGGGCACGGGTGGGGCAGGGCTGACGCCCTTCATCACCCTGCGCACGGGCCTGGCCCGCCTGGTGGAGGCCCTGGTGGACACGCTGGAACGTTCGGGCGTCATCTTCCACCTGGGACGTTCTGTAGAACGGGTTGAACGCCGGAAGGTGGGAGATGAAAACAGCCGCGGGCTGTGGCGTGTGTACCTCCGAGATGCCCAACCGCTGGACGCCGATGTCCTTGTCCTGGCCCTGCCCGCGCACGGAGCCGCGCGGATCCTACAGGATGTAGACGTGCCCCTGGCCCATGTGTTGCGCCAGATCCCTTACGCGTCCAGCGCGACCGTGTCCCTGGCCTACCGGAGGGAGGATGTGCGCCATCCCCTCAAGGGCTACGGCTTCGTGGTTCCCCGGGTGGAGGGGCGGCCCCTGCTGGCCTGCACGTGGACATCCAGCAAGTTCCCGCACCGCGCGCCCCGGGGCTACGTCCTCTTCCGCACCTTCTTCGGCCGCGCGGGCGCGGACGACGTGGTCGCGCGCTCGGAGTCCGACCTCATCGCGCTAGCCCGTTCCGAACTGCGGGAGATCATGGGGATTGACGCAGTGCCCACCCACGCGTGGGCGTTCCGCTGGCAGCGGGGATTGCCCCAGTACACCGTGGGCCACCTGGACCGGGTGCATGTGATTGAAGAGCGCACCCGTGCCCTGGGCGGGCTGTACCTGGTGGGCAACGCGTACCGTGGCGTGGGCATCCCCGACTGCATTGCCAACGGTGAACGGGTCGCTAGGGAGATTGTGGGGCAAATTGCCGGATGAAGCGGCCCATTCATCAGACCGCCTGTCCTCACGGCCACCAGCGGCCCACGTCGATGATGGCCCGCGCGGTCTCGGCGATTGCCTCCTCCCCGCCCAGTTTGTGGATGACAGGGTGTAACGCGCGGATGTCCGCGAGCAAGTCTTTACGCGTGCGCCGGGCCAGGGCGGGGAGGGTCTCGCGCCACAGGGGGTACAGTTCAAGCAGCGGCAACTCGGCCAACCGCGGCGCCAAGGCAGCGAGCGCTTTTGCCCGGTACTGAGCGCTCTCAATCTTCCGAGCGGCGTCCAGGGCCTGGGCCATCAGGTCCTGGGGCAGGTGGGGAGCCAAGGCAGCGAGCGCTAGCGCCCGGTGATCTTGGTCCCGAATCTTCCGGGCGGCGACCAGGGCCTGGGCCATCAAGTCCTGGGGCAGGTGAGGGGCCAGAGCAGCGAGGGCTTCGGCCCGGTACCGATCGCTCGCAATCATCCGGGCGGCGCCCAGGGCTTGGGCCATTAGGTCTTCAGGCAGGTGGGGAGCCAGGGCAGCGAGCGCTTCCGCCCGGAGGCTTCTTCCCCCCCATCTGTCCCGTTCCGGCAAAGTCCGG
>JAADDB010000175.1 GCA_013154135.1 Chloroflexota bacterium | reverse complement strand
AGAAGAAGGGCACCCCGGCCTCGCCTGCGATGGCCTTGGCCATGAGGGTCTTGCCCGTGCCGGGCGGTCCGATGAGGAGAACCCCCTTGGGAATGCGGGCGCCCAGGGCCGCGAACTTCTGGGGCTCGCGGAGGAATTCCACCACCTCCTGGAGCTCCTGTTTGGCCTCCTCCGCACCGGCCACGTCGTCAAAGGTGACGGTGGGCTTATCCCCCATGTACAGCCGAGCCCGACTCTTGCCAAAGGACATGGCCTGGCTGTTGCTCCCCTGGGCCTGACGCAGGAGAAGGAGGAAGAGAAGTCCCACCCCCAGGATGGGGAGCAAGTTGGTCAGGATGAAGATCCAATTCCCCCAGCGGGTCACCTGCTCCACCTGAATTTGCACGTCGTTCAGCCGCTCCGGGGGGACGCCGTACTCTTTCAGGAGGGTGATGAGGTCACTGCCCGGTTCCTTGCGGGAAAGGACTACTTTCCGCTCATCGATGCGGTGAACCTGTAGCTCATCCTCGTGTACGAGGATGCGGTCGACTTTCCCTTCGCTGATCCAGCGGGCCACTTCGCTGATGGGCACGATTTCCGCTTGCGGGGTATGGGGGAACATGTTGTACAAGATGGCTATCACGGCCACCAGAATGAGCAAGTAGACAAACGCGTTTTGTGTCCACCCGGTCCGTTTATTCACTGCTACCTCCAGCCTGTATCGTCAAGATAGGTAAGGATTGGTTCTGCTGAATTCTGCTGAAAAACGCCATATGTGCGATGCTGATTGTCTGACAAAATTCGGCCGTCCTTGCGACGAACGACGAACGACCACCGACGACCGAACTGTCCACTTGAAAATACGCCTTCCCGAGGTGTTTAGATGTAGGCGTTCAGATGCCCCCATCGTCCACGTCATCCGGGTCCTGTTCCCACCCTTTCAGGCGATGCCAGCGCCAAGGGTGTTCCCAACAGCGGATTTTGTACTCCCAATAATAGGTGGATTTGAAGTCTTCGGACCCCACATACACTTTGCGCCGATAGCGATACCGATGTTCGTGGCACACCCGCCGACCACAGACTTCGCACGTGGGCAGCACGGTGGGGAAGACTTTCCCATCGTACGCACATGTGCGCTCCTCTGGCGGGGGTTCAACCACAGGTCGGGCAACGGTGGGAGAAAGGTCCAATGCCTCCAGGGTGCGTGTGACACACACCTCACACCCATCCGGCCCGAAAAGGTCCACATACGCGTCCGGGATGGGTTTGAGGTGAGCCTGACACACGGGTTGACCGCACTGACGGCATGTGGTGACGGCCGGCGCCCCACAAATCCAACAAGTATGCTCGTTCTTTTCTTCCTCCCGTAGCATTTTCCTCTACAAATGCTGTCGGACGATGGTAAAAGGATTTCGGTTACGACGGGGATGGACGAAACCCACCCGCATCGCAACGAAAACCGTTCTCCCCATCACGCCCCAAGGAAGGGGCCACGTGTTTCGCCGATTTCCGGGATCTCCGCCCATCACATTTGCCGGACCAGTGTGGGCAGAGGGCGGAAGTAGACGGGGTCGAGATCCACCGGCTCGGTGACCCATTCGCCGTCCCGCTCCGCGTACGTCCAGAGCGCCTTGGGGTCTTCCAGCCGGTCGATGAAGAGGATGCCTTCCAGGTGGTCGATCTCGTGTTGGAAAACCCGGGCCAGATATCCTTTCGCCCGAATCCGGATCTCTTTCCCGTAGGGGTCCTGCGCGCGGACGACTACTTCTTCGGCCCGCCACACTTCCCCGTAAATGCCGGGGATGGAGAGGCACCCCTCTTCTCCCTTCACTTCCTGACGGCTGGCCTTGATGATTTTGGGGTTCACCATGACGAACACTTTCCCGCTCTGCGGGTCCTCATCGTCCTTGGGAATCTCGGCCACAAACATCCGAATGGGCAGGCCTATCTGGGGCGCGGCCAGGCCGACGCCGTTGGCTGCCCGCATCGTCTCCACCATGTCATCGGCCAGGGCCGCCAGCTCCGGCCCGAACCGTTTTATCCGGCGTGCTTTCTGGCGCAGCACGCCGTGATCGGCATCAAATAGCGTAACCACTCTCCGAACCGCCATAATTCACCTCGAATGCATCGCCATGTTGATGGGCTGACCTAATGGACCGCCTATTCGGTAGCCCCCGGACCGTGGACATCTCTGTCCCGGCCTGCGGTGACCACCTCTGTCCTGCTTCTCGGAGAATTATACGTGAATGCGTATAATCCTGTCAATAGGGTTGTGCCGGCTCATCGGACATCGGAGATAGGGGCCGGAAACTACGCCGGCCATCACCCTGGCATCTTCATCGTCCACCGTTATTTTGGAGGGAACACGCCGGTCTTTCGGACAAACGAATCATGGTCCACAACCCGTGGAGGGAAGTTATGTGGTTATGGAGACGTGCGAGCGTTGTGCTGAGCTGGATGATTCTCCTGGGCCTCCTGGTGGGGTGCGGGAGCCATATGGGGGGAACGCCAACACCGACCCCGGTGGGATGGGGCCTGCCCGATGAGGAGGCCATCCGCGCGGTGCTGGACGCGGAGGCTCGGGGGGTGGCCGAAAAAAATGTGGACCTCCTCATGCAGTTGTGGGCCGAAGATGGGGAGGTGCGAGATGCCCGCCATACGCCCGATCTTCCCCAGGATGACGCGGTCTGGCGCGGGCGGGATGCCATTTACCAGCGGTATGTCCACCTGGTCTTCCCCGGAAATCCCCAATACGTGGCCCACACGGATTTGGTCATTACCATCCAAGGGGACCACGCGGTGGTGACGAGTACCACCCACATCGGTGGGGAAGTGTCCCAGGCCGGGGACCGGTGGGAGTTGGTCAAACGGGAAGGACGGTGGCTTCTCTATCGGCTGACGTATAACTTGGAACCCGCGCCGCAGGGTGACTGACATAGCAGAGCACTGTTTGGCCCGGGGCGAAAACGTCGCGCCCCGCCAAGGCGCGGACCCGTCCGCAGCCGAGGCACTACCAAATTTTGTCCGTCAATCAGGTTCAACAGAACGGAGCCCGTTGGGGAGAAGATCTTGAAGGTTTCTTCCCCGGAGAGAATTGTTTTGTGTGCGTGGTGGG
>JAADDB010000014.1 GCA_013154135.1 Chloroflexota bacterium | reverse complement strand
AGGTCCTGTTTGTGTCAGGGTATCGACAGGAGATCTTGCACGCGCACAAGACTCCTTCTGGCACAGGGCCGGCCCCGTCCGCCGCCAAAGTACTATCGAGTTTTTCAGCCGAGCATTCTTTTCTTGGACTTCGGACAAAAGGTGGTGGCCCGGGAAGGTGGGGAAGGGAAATGTTCTTCCTATCCTCACACTTCCGAGCCCAACTGTTTTGGTGGTGGGTGGGTAGGCGAAGCCCGTCCATCCACCAAAAATTCTTGGCGTGAGCTCTCAATAGAGGAGGACATTATGGCACATGTGGTCTCGCGCAAACTGTCGAACTCCTTTGAAGGCGCCCTAGCCGGCGGTGGCGATCCTGCCACGTCGCCCTTGTACGTGTTCGGGCCCTTCCTGAAACTCATTGTGGCCGCGGGCGTGGCCGAGGTGACCTTCGGAGCCAGCATTTGGTTGGTCCTCCTGACCGTGGCCGTGGTTGCGGCCATGTACCGCTTGGTCATGCGTTGGGTCACCGACGGAAGCGGCGGCAGTGGGTTGACGGAGGAAGAGTTTGGCGGCTGGGCTGTCAAGATCAATGCCGGGATCACGTTTATTGAGTACACTTTGACGTTCTTGGTGAGTGTGGCCGCGTTGGTCACCTTCATTGCCGACCGGTTTGCCGTGTTGAATGAGCCGTTATTCTTGGGCCTGAACGGCCGGGTCATTGTAGCCATCCTGCTCAGTGTCCTCACCGGCTGGATTGTGAACCTGGGGCCGAAGTGGGCTGCCCGGGTATTTGGCCCCGCGACGTTGGCCGTGTTGGCTTTGCTCTGGGCCATGAACATCGCGACCATCTGGAAACTGGGCTTGCATTTGCCTGCCATTCACCTGAAGGCCTTTGTCCCGCCCTATCTCCATTACACCCTGGCCGGTTATGCCCGCATTCTGGCCTTGATGACCGGTATTGAGGTGTTCGCCAACTTAGTAGCCGCGTATGAGGGGACACCGGAGGAGAAGGCGAAGAAGGCCTTCGGCAGCCTGCTCATCATTATGGGCTCCACTGCCGCGACCATGCTCATCACCGGACCGGCCATCTTCAAGGTGGCCGACCCCATGAACGAACACGTGTCCGTGTTCACCCAAACGATGGATTATCTCCTGCCCGACCCCTTGCCTTACGTGGGGACGTTAATCGGCGTGGTGGTGTTGCTCTCCGCATCCGCAGCCAGCGCGCAGGGCATTCAGAACCTGGCCTTGGGCCTGAAAGACCGTCATTACATTCCCCCGGTGTTGGGGCGGCGGAACAAGTATGGGGTGGCCGACATGCCTGTCTGGCTCGAGGTGGCTATTGTCTCCCTCATGTTCCTCATCTTCGGCACCAGCGAGGAGACCTACCTCTCCCTGTACGCCGCGGGCGTGTTCATCCTGTTGAGCATGACCTCATGGGCGGTGATGAAACGACTCCTGCGGGAACTCCGCCAGGAATTCGATGTGGCCCATGCCCTTACTTTAGCCGGCAGCTTGTTGGCTGCCCTGTTGACGACCATTGCCACCATCATCATCTTCGCGGAGCGCCTGCACGAGGGCGCGTGGATGTACTTCGTCCTCATCCCGCTCCTTTATGTGGCCTTCACCTATTTCCGCAACAAGTTGGGAGATCCCCATCCCCTCAAGGAGCGGTTGGGAGAGTTGGAAGAGGCCATGTGGGGCATCGGTATACCCGGTGGCGAAGGGCTTTCCATCAAGGAAGAGGAAATTCTCATCTTGCCCGCGGAGGGATTGTGGCAGCCCATGCCGGCTCCTGGGGAACGATGGCGGGGTCCGCTGGCCAAGCCGAAGCACGTGCTGGTCCCCCTGGACGGCTCTCCGTATTCGGAGCGCGTCCTTCCCCTGGCCGCGCTTATCGCTCGCACATATGACGCGAAGCTGACCTTGGTCTCTGTTCTGCGCATGGGACGGGGATTGATTGCGCTCCCCTCGACGCATCAGAAAATCGAAGCAGGGCGTCGGGAGCGGGAGGCTTATCTCAAACAAGTGGCGGACCGCCTGCGGTCCGAGGGAATCCAGGTGGAGTACACCGTTGGTGTGGGGCCTGTGGCGGAGACAATCAACAGCTTGGCTCAGGAGTTAGGTGTGGACCTTCTCATTGTGCGCACCCATGGTCGTTCCGGTGTTTCCCGTTGGGTGCTGGGGAGCACTGCGACCAAAATCCTGCAACTCAGCGTCAAGCCGGTTCTCCTGGTTCCCTTGACTGCGGACAAACGGGCCCAGGAACCCCGCTTCCGTAAGATCCTGGTCCCGCTGGACGGCTCGGAGTTTGCCGAACGGGTGCTCCCCTATGTCCGCGCCCTGGACCGCTCCTTCCGCACGGAGATCATCCTGCTCCACGTGCCCGTCGTGCCCGAAGCTGACTTGTACGGCCCCATGGCGGACTTGGTCCAAGAGTTGCGGGAACAGGCGGTCCGGCAAGCATCGGAATACCTGGAAGCCATCGTCGCGATTCTGAAAGAGGAAGGGCACAACGCGCGGGCCCTCATCACCGGTTCTGAACCCGCTGCCACCATCTTGGAGGTGAGCGAGAAAGAGAATGTGGATGTGGTGATGATGGCTACACACGGTCGAGGCGGGTTGGATCGGGTGTTCATGGGAAGTACGGCCGAACGCCTGGCCCAGAACGCGAAGAGCCTGCTCTTCCTGGTCCCCATTCACGAGAAGCGGGCGCCCAGTTAAGGGAGCAGAGCGAGTGAGCAAAAATCGACTTGTGTGGGTGGAGGGCGAGTGAAGTCCTCCACCCACACAAAACCCTTTTCGGGCATCGGGTGAGGATGTGAAGTTCCTGCCGATGCGGGCTTGTCCCCCCAATGGGGGGCTCACCAACCCGGCATTCAGCCCATTGATCGTCAACCGTTACTCACTGGACTTCGGACAAACACCCCTGGCTGGGGAACAAGATTCAGCAACACGTCGGCGGCGGACGGGTCCGCACCCCGGCGGGGCATTGACGATCTCGCCCGCACACAAAACAGTTTTCTCCGGGGAGATCCTACTTCTGGTTGTTGAATACTATCCCCATTGAGCTTGGTCGTACCTTGGCTGCGGAGAGGTCCGCACCCCGCAGGCGCCCGC
>JAADDB010000265.1 GCA_013154135.1 Chloroflexota bacterium | reverse complement strand
AACTGTTTTGTGTGCGAGGTGGGCGGGCGAAGCCCGCCCACCTCGCACACAAAACTCTCTCTATGCACGGGGCGAAAACGTCGATACCCCGCCGAGGAGCGGACCCGTCCGCCGCCAAGATGCTACTAAGAACGGCGGGGGATACGTCGGCCGTGTGTGGCGACTTGTGGCCGGTCATGTGCTTATCCAGAGCCCCCGCAGGGGGCTTCCCAAATTTAGCCCGGGGGTTCAGCCCCGGGCGATGGAGCACGACCACCCATCGCCGTCTACGAACTTATCGATTGCCGTACACGAACGCCAAGGGTTGGAATTGTTTCGGCAGAGCTGATGATGCACATTCTCGGTATTGAAACATCATGCGACGAAACCGGCGTGGCCATTGTGAAGGATGGCCATACCATCGTGGCCCATCGGGTGGCATCCCAGGCGGAATTGCACAGCCGATATGGGGGTGTGTTCCCGGAGGTCGCCGCGCGGCAGCATGTCCTGACCATCCTCCCCCTCATCCGGGACGTGTTGGATGAGGCAGGCGCTCAGGTCCAGGACATGGATGCCATCGCGGTCACCTACGGGCCGGGGTTGGTGGGTTCCCTGCTTGTGGGAGTCAACGTGGCCAAAGGGCTGGCTTGGGCCGCACAACGCCCCCTCATCCCGGTGAACCACCTGGAAGGGCACATCTACTCCAACTGGGTGCGCCCGCCCGACGCGGGGGAGGATTGGCAGCCGCCGCCCTTCCCCACCTTAGTCCTCATCGTCTCCGGCGGGCACACCGAACTCGTGCTCATGCGGGACCATGGCCTGTACCAGCGCCTGGGCGGCACGTTGGACGATGCCGCGGGCGAGGCTTTCGACAAAGTCGCGCGGGTGCTGGGCTTGGGCTATCCCGGCGGTCCTGCCATCCAAAAGGCCGCAGAGCGGGGGGATCCCCACCGTTTCTCCTTCCCCTCACCCCGTCAGCCGGGATTCAACTTCTCCTTCAGCGGGTTGAAGACCGCGGTTCTGCGCCAAGTGCAAATGTTGGAACGGGAAGCGGGCATCCGCACCGACCTGAAGCGGCGTATGGTCCCGGTGGGCGCTTCGGCCCTGGACCCGCAGACCATCGCGGACTTGGCTGCCGCGTTCCAAAAGGCCGTTGTGGATGGCTTGGTCCAGGCCACCCGGGACGCGGTGGAAGCGACCGGGGCACGGCACGTGTGCGTGTGCGGTGGCGTCGCGGCCAACGCGCTCCTGCGCCGGGAGATGAAAGCGCACATGCCCGTCCCCGTGAGCATCCCGCCCCTTTTCCTCTGCATGGACAACGGGGTGATGATCGCGAGCGCGGGGTATTACACCTGGCAGCGGGGCATCCAGGCCGGTTGGGACCTGGACGTGGATGCCAGTCTCATGTTGCCGACACAGGAGTGAACCATGAGCAAACGACCGCGCAGGCAGAACCGCCCTCCTCGGGAGGTGGAACTCCTCCTGGAGGGCATTGCACACGGCGGGGAAGCCTTTGGTCGCCACGAGGGCAAGATCATCTTCGTCCCCTACGCGATCCCCGGGGAGCGGGTGCGCGTCCAGATCGTGCGGGAAAAAGCCAGATGGGCTCGGGCACGGCTCATCGATGTGCTGACCCCCAGTCCCGACCGCATCACCCCACCTTGTCCCTATTTCGGTCCGGACAAGTGCGGTGGATGCCAGTGGCAGCACATCGCGTATCCTCGGCAACTGGCCCTCAAACGGGAAGTTGTGGTGGACCAGCTCCGACGGTTGGGGCACGTGGCAGATCCCCCTGTGCGGGAGGTTCTCGCGGTCGGGGAGCCCTTTCACTACCGCAATCACATGCAATTCACCGTCGCGCCGGATGGACGCCTCGGACTTTTCCGCGGGGGCAGTGACCAGGTCATCCCGGTGGACACGTGTTTGCTCATGCATCCCCTCCTGGAGGAGGTGTACACTTCCCTGGAGGTGGGTTGGGAAGGACTGCGGCGGGTTATCCTCCGCGCGGGGGTGAACACCGGTGACCGCATGGTCATTCTGGAGACCGATGCTCAAGAAGCACCCGAGTTGGAGGTGGACATCCCCGTCTCCGTGGTCCTCCACCGACCGAAGAAGCCGCCCTTTCCCCTGGCCGGGTTGCCCTTCATCCGGGAGAAGGTGGGCGAGCGCACGTTCCGCATCTCCTCGGGGAGCTTTTTCCAGGTCAACACCTGGGGCGCGGAGATGTTGGTCCGCCTGGTACGGGAGTTCTTAGCCCCGCGAGGGTACGAGACGTTGTTGGACCTGTACAGCGGGGTAGGGCTTTTTGGCCTCTCCCTGGCTCCGGATGTGGGGTTGGTGATCGGCATTGACGCGAGTGAGAGCGCCATGGAGGATGCCGCGTACAACGCCCAGGCCTTTGGCCTGGAGAACGTGGCCCTGCACGAGGGACCGGTGGAGGAGGTGCTGAAGGTGCTGTGGGAGCCCGCGGAGCTGGCTGTGCTGGATCCTCCGCGCAGCGGCGCGGGCCGGGAGGTGTTCCGCCATTTGCGTCGGCTTCGCGTGCGGCGACTCGTGTACGTCTCCTGCGATCCGGCCACTCTGGCGCGGGATGTTCAGTACTTGCAGGAATTCGGCTACCAGCTGCGAGTCGTGCAACCGGTGGATATGTTCCCACAGACCTATCATGTGGAGAGTGTGTCGTTGTGGGAGTATGGGGAGTAAGGAGTAACGATTGACGATTAAGGAGTAACGATTAAGGGGTTGGCTGGGGGTTGAGATTGGGCGGGATGGGCGAAGAGCCTAACGCATAACGAGTAACGAGTAAAAGGGCGGGAGCGCCATCGTGGACCGTGCGGGGCGATGCTCGGCCGGTCATGCGTCTATATAGAGCCCCCGCAGGGGGCTTCCCAAATTTAGCCCGGGGGTTCAGCCCCGGGCGATGGAACACGACCGCACATCGCGGTTCACGAACGGTCAGGGCGGGTCTCAGACCCGTCCCTACAGAGGACAGATACAGGGGGCAGGGACGTCTGCGGCCAGGGCCGGAGGCCAATCCCGCGCCCCGGAGGGGCGCTTCCTGTTCAGCGGGCCAATTTATTGGGCCGCCCATCCGGAGCCTTCGGCCACCCACCAAAAACTCTTTTCTG
>JAADDB010000335.1 GCA_013154135.1 Chloroflexota bacterium | reverse complement strand
CACGATGTCTTGGCGTATGACATGTAACACTTAGCCTAGATTTTGCGCAATCAGCGGGCGAAGCACGAAAAACGCCCTTTTTTGGGCACTTGCGGGAGGCCATAGCGCCCCTTTTCAAGGCCCAGTACAACCTGGATAGAGTACTTGCACCTGGCGATAGCTTTCATGACCGAGAAATCACCTATCTGTCTCGTGGCGATCGCCTATATGGAGTGCTTATCCGTGATTAAACCTGGTCGAACTCTTCGAGATGGTGGGGCTCGATCTGGATGCTTGTCCATATGTAGTGGTTGTCCGGAGGTGGACCACTACATATAGTCCCACCACGGAAATGCTTTTTTTGATGCGCTTTTTGTGATATGGCATCTGATTGCGCAAAACTTGGGTTAACGATTAATGAGTAAGAGGGGCGGGAGGCCATCATAGGCCGGCCATGGCGATGCTCGGCCGGTCATGCACCTCCGCCCGTGTCCCACACAACGCCCTTGGCCCTCCTCTCTCCCAGCATTGGGAGAGAGGAGGGGTGAAATGCCTGGGATCTTTCCCCCGCCAACCCACGAGGGGTGGAGTGAGGGTCGAAAGAGCCCCCCGCAGGGGGCTTCTCAAAACGATTAACGAATCAGAGGGGGCTGAAGGGCACACCCCACATTTGCACCGTCAATCAGCATAGGAGGTACCATGAAATACGCGATCGTGGCAGTGGCTCAACAGGCACTTCGCCTGTACTCGGACGTGGAATCCTACAAACGAGACCTGGAACGGTTCTTCCGCCTGGCCGAGGGAAAACACGCCCGGCTTCTCATCTTCCCCGAACGCACCGCGCTCATGCTCGTCCCACCACTGGTGGAAGGATTCCGGGCCGGTTTGTTGAAGAAGGCCGGCACGCCCCGCGACCCCGCGCGGAGTTGGTGGGAGCGCACGCGCTCCAGCGTCATGCGGGGCACCGCAAAGTTGTTGGGCGCGGACTTGCGACGGGAGGTGCGCAAGACCCTGGAGGAGATGCCCGAATTCGTGTGGCAACGGTATGTGGACATCTTCGCGCACCTGGCCTACGAGTACAAAGTCACCGTGGTCGCGGGCAGCGGCTTCTTCAAGGGGCCGAACAGCTCCTCCCTCCACCACATGGTCACCGTGTTCGGCCCGGATGGGGACATCCTGGGCCATCACGCGAAGGTCCTCCTGGACGAGGAGGAACAGGAATGGGTGGAACCCGGGGAAGGCTGGCATGTGGTGGAAACCCCCGTGGGCCGGCTGGGCCTGGTCCTGGGAGAAGAGGTGATGTACCCCGAAGTGGGACGAGTTCTGGCCTACCAGGGCATGGATGCCCTCATTGCCCTGGCCGCGGTGCGGGACCCCTTGCGGGGACAGATTCTCCGGGAAGGCCTTCAGGCCCGGGTGGTGGACAACCAGGTGTACGGCGCGTTGGCCTTCACCGTGGGGCATGACCCCCTGGCCGACGCGGAGAAGGCGCCTTACCGCGGACGTTCCGTCATCATGGCCCCCCAGGGACTTACCTCCCGCCGGGATTCGATTGTGGTGGAATCGGGGTCGGCCACCGCGGAGGTGCTGCTCACCGCCCGCTGGGATATGGAAGCCCTCCACCGGTATTGGGAGACGGCACCCATTCCCGTGCGTCGGCGCTTGCCCGCGCGCGCGGCCGGCTCCTTACTCGCGGCCCTGTACAGTCAACACGTCACCCTGGAAGAGGCCATGCAAGCCTTGCCCACCGCGCGGCCGCGTGCCCTGCCCGAATCCCCGGCCGAGGAAACGCCCGAAAGCGCGACATCGGCCGAGGCGCCGGAGGACATCTCCCCAGAACCTCCTGCGGAACCTGCTCCCCCGGCGGAACCCCCCTCAGAGGAAGAGCCGTCCGTCCCACCTGCGGTTGAGGAGGAAGTCCGGGCAGAGGAGTCATCCCCGGAGGCAGAGGTGCTGCCGGAGTCGGAGGCGGAGGAAACGCCTGTGGAGGAAGCGGCCGAGGCATTGGTCGAGGCCGTCACCTCAGAACCCGAACCCGAAACCCCTCATCCCGCGGGGTCCGAGGAAGTCGTGGAGCTTACCCCCGACGAGGTGGACGTGAGCCCACCGGAAGGGCCGGAGGGAAAAGGGGAGAGGGGGCTTGAGGTATCCCTCCCGCCAAGCCCCCCGACCACGACGGTCCAGGAAGCGGCCGAGGACATCGCGGAAGAGGAACCCTTCCCCTCCCACCTGTGGGAGATGGTGAAGCGGGAATTGGAGGAAGCGGCCAAAGTCCTGCGCACCCTCACCCAGGAGGAAATAGAGGAAGACCTGGCCGAGGTGGAGGAAACGTCCCCCACGCGGTCTGCGGAGAAGGGGGAGAAGACCTCCGCGGCCGGCCTGACGGCCGAGACAGAGGAGGGATGGTTCCGGCGGCTGGTGGAACAGGGCAAGGAACGGGGGGAGGAAGAGGTCGATTGGTGAATTGGGTATCAGGTGGAATGGGCCATGGACGACAGGGGGAATGTGTCGGCGCCCTTACACCCGTCGTCCATGGCCCATCGTCTGAAGTCGGTTTGACCAGGACGAGCCCGGCCTGTGGCCCGCGATCTGACGCCCGCATTACGTTCAGCCAAGGCCTCTGAACTTCCTCATTGCCGACTCATAATGCGTCCCAGTTTGTTGATTTGCTCAAAAGGCGCTCGGACTTTGGCCGTGGTCCTGTCCACGCGCTTGTGGAGTTGCCGCCACATATCCCGCAAGCGTCGGGCGTACACGTACACCTGGATGCGTCCCCATCCCAGTCCCCGGACCATCAGGAAAAGCAGGACCAAGCTCGCAAGGCCGATGAGGAACATCTCCACGGCCAAAACAACCACAGCCACATCACGCCAGAAACTCAGGTTTCCCATCGCCTTTCTCCTATCACCTGGAGTTTGGACAAAAGACCCCGGCTGGCGGACAAGATTCAGATGCACCTCCGCGGCGGACGGGACCGCGGCTGAGGTACGACCGAATTTGTCAGTCCATCAGCTCTACCCGCGACCATCATCACCTATCAATCCAACCGTCCTGCAGACATCGTAAAGAAAAGTACCCAAACGCGCAAGGATGAGGCGCATGCGTTCTCGACTTTTCAGCGGCATTCTCCTTTTGTGGATGATGCAATATCTCATCTCCTCCACCCATATTCCCCTGCTCTGGGGTCCGCCCCGGCGGGTGGAGAGTGTGAATCCGAAGATCGGAGTGCACACCCGGTTGACCGATGAGGTGGAGCCCTGGAAGATCGCGCGCACGCTGGAGATGGTGCGGGAGATGGGAGCTTCCTGGATCGTCGAGTACTTCCCCTGGGGGTATTACGAGCCTTCCCCCGGGCACTTTTCCTGGGATCACGCGGATATGGTGGTGGACATGGCCCGGCACGAGGGGTTGACGGTAGTGGCCCGGTTGGGGTTCGTGCCCCAATGGGCCCGTCCCGAAGGAAGTACCCCCAGTTACCTGGATGCGGCCCATTTCGACGACTTCGCCCACTACGCGGCGGAGTTCGTCCGCCACTATCGGGGCAAGGTGGGGTATGTGATCGTGTGGAATGAGCCCAATTTGAGCCTGGAGTGGGGCTATCGGCCGGTGGATCCGGTCGCGTACACGGATTTGCTGTGCCGCACGTACCGGGCCATCAAAGAAGTCGCGCCCGAAGTCCAGGTGCTGGGGGGCGCGTTGGCGCCCACTTTGGCCCCACCGGGCAGCGAGTGGGGTATGAATGATGTGGCTTATCTTCAGGCCATGTACGACGCGGGCGCGGCTTCGTGCTTCGACATTCTGGCCGTCCACGCGTACGGTTGGACCTTCCCCCCGGACGCGCCCCCCGCGGCCGATGCCATCAACTTCTCCCGGACCGTCCTGCTGCGTGAGGTCATGGTCCGGAACCGCGACGCGCAGAAGAAAGTCATGATAACCGAAGGGGGATGGAACGACCACCCCCGCTGGACCAAGGCAGTGCGTCCCATGCAGCGGGTGGTGTACACATTGCAGGCCTATGAGATGGTGTGGAAGTCTTGGGATTGGGCTGTGGCGTTTTGTCCGTGGGCCTTTCGTTACCCTCGGGCCGCGCACTCCTACCAGGATTATTTCACGTTTGTGACGGTGGACTTCGTGCCCAAGCCCATTTATGTGGCCGTTCAAGCCTATGCTCGGGGGGAGATCCGGCCCACGTGGGAGGACGTGGCCCGTCTTTTCCTGGAGGAGCGCCCCTGACGGTCTCGAAACCTGTCCCGAGGCGATGACATGGGTATCTATTGCGTAACGAGTAACGAGTAAGAAAGGTTTGGGGGATAACTTTTGTCAGAGTGACCCCCTCTTGATGGGTCGGATACTGAGGGAGTGATCATGAGACGTTGGGGAGTTGTCGGGCTCCTGGGCGTGTTCCTCCTTATGGTGGGCCTGTGGATGTGGCCCCAAGTGCGGGATCGTTTCTTCCCCCAGGACAAAGTGTGGGAGCACATCCAGCGCACGGGCCGGTGGCGGGTGGGAATGGACCCCAGTTTTCCCCCCTTTGAGATGGTGGAAGGGGGACAGATAGTGGGGTTGGATGCGGATTTGGCCCGGGCCATCGCAGACCAGTGGGGAGTTCAGGTGGATTTGGTCGGCGTGGGGTTCGATGGGCTCATCGACGCGGTGCGCACAGGACGGGTGGACGCGGCCATTTCCGCCATCCCTTATGACCCCCTGCTGACCCGGGATGTGCGTTTCTCCCGTCCCTATTTTGACGCGGGATGGCGGGTGGTGGTGCTTCCAGACTCTGCCATCCACACGCTGGCCGACCTCGCGGGAAAAAAGGTGGCCGTGGAGTGGGGCTCAGAGGGGGATATGTGGGCCCGCCGCTTGCGTCGGAAGTACCCAGGGCTGACGTTGGTTCTCAAGCCTTCCCTGGATGAGGCCCTGCGCGCGTTGTTGGATGGGGAGGTGGATGCCGCGGTTGTGGACGGTGTGACGGCCTTGCAACATGCACATCGGGTGCGGGAGATCTTACCCCCGCTGAGTCACGAAGGCTACGTGGTGGTGGTCCCGTACCGGGCGCCCCTCTTGCACAGAGCAGTGGATGAAGCGTTACTCCGGTTGGAACAGGAGGGTGTTCTCAAGGCGTTGGTGGAACGGTGGATCAAGGGGGAGGACAGGTAGGGGGCGGGCAACCCTTGTGGCCTGGCCGTCGCGCTGAAGGGCCTGCAACAAGGGTTGCCCGACGTCCCGATTATTCTTCTTCCTCTTCCTCTTCGGCCTTGCCGCGGGCAATCACTTCCGGTTCGGCCTCCATGGCCTCTTCTTCCTCCACGGCTTCGCCTTCGGCTTCCTCGGAGATGTATTCGAGGACCACGACGGCCGCGTCAGGTTCCTCGGCCAGTTCTACGCCCTCGGGCAAGGGAACTTCCTCCGCGCGGATGACATCGTGTTCCGGGGTCAAGGTGCTGATATCCACCTGGAGTTGGGCCGGAATGTCTGTGGGCAGACAGTAGACCGCGATGGTGTCCAGCACCTGGCTGGGTGTTCCAATGCCTGCGGCCTCCGCGGGGGATTGGCCCACCAGCACGATGGGAACCTCCACCTCCAGCTTCTCCTTCAAGCTCACCTCAATGAGGTCCACATGGAGGAGGGAACGCTTAATGGGATGGCGTTGGAGGTCGCGGATGAGCACCTTGACGGGCTGTTCCCCTTCCCCCTCGATGGTCAAGTCCACCAGCTGGGTGGTGCCTCCGATCTGGAGGACGCGCTCCACATCCACCGCGCGCAGTTGCAGGTTTCGGGGCTCTGTGGTGGGGCCGTAGAGCACGGCCGGGATGAGCCCTGTGCGGCGCAGACGACGGACCGGACGTCGTCCGGTGACAGTGCGTGGTTCCGCCTTCAATCTCAACTCACTCATTTTCTTTCTCCCTTTCCGAAAAGTCTCCCGGAGAGTATGGTGCAGGGAGAAGGGGTTTACCCCCAACCCCCGTCATGGTAGTGTTTGAACTTTCTTTTTGGGAACCCGCGCGGTGTGTCGCGCGGGACTCAAAGGCACATTCTATGTGAGGCGGCAAGAAGAGGCAAAAACCGCGCCCGCGATGGATGGGATGGGGAGTAGCCTCGGCCCTGATGGGCGGAGCGAACCGGGGCGTAGTTGGACGACGGACGACGACCGACGAACGACCACCGACGAACGACGACTGGCGAACGACGACGGTTGGCTTGGTTATCCGTCGTCTCTTGTTTTGTTACGCATGACCATCTCAGCCCCTTGTTGAGGTGCTAACGAGGAAGAGGGGCTGGGAATCGCCGCACGGCTCACGATGGGCGGCCAGCCAATCCCTTCATTGTCAATCGTTACTCCTTCAACATGATGATTGCCGTTCTGTGCTGTTTCCACTAAAATAGGGGGAAGAGCGTGGCTTGGTGGAAACAATTCCGGCGTCGACACAACCGAACGGTGGTTCATGGGCTGGTTGTTGGGAAAAGGCTATCTGTTCGAAGATCAATCCATCGTCCGTGATCGATTCACATCCCCCATAGGTGAGTGGAAAAGGAGGGCTATTATGCCGACAACAATTGAGGATATTTGGGCCCGAGAGATTTTGGATTCCCGGGGCAATCCCACCGTGGAGGTGGAAGTGACCCTGGCCAGCGGCGTGATCGGTCGGGCGGCCGTCCCCTCCGGCGCGTCCACCGGCGTGCACGAAGCCGTGGAACTGCGCGACGGAGATCCGGACCGCTTCAACGGCAAAGGCGTTCTCAAGGCAGTGGAAAACGTGAACACCGTCATCGCGGATGCCCTGTTGGGCTGGGACGCGTTGGACCAGGTGGGGATCGACCGGGTTCTCATTGAACTGGACGGCACCGAGAACAAGAGCAAATTGGGGGCCAACGCGATCCTGGGCGTGAGCCTGGCAGTGGCCCACGCGGCCGCGGCCCAGCTGGAAGTCCCCCTCTTCCGGTACTTGGGCGGCGCCTACGCCCACATCCTCCCTGTGCCCATGATGAACATCCTCAACGGGGGCAAGCACGCGGTGGACTCCACCGATTTCCAGGAGTTCATGATCGTCCCCGCGGGCGCGTCCACCTTTGCTGAAGCCCTGCGTTGGGGCGCGGAGACCTACCACGCGCTCAAACAAGTCCTGAAGGAACGGGGATACAGCACCAACGTGGGGGACGAAGGTGGATTTGCCCCCTCTCTGAAGAGCAACGAAGAGGCGGTGGAAGTCATCCTGGAGGCCATTGAGCGCGCGGGGTACAAGCCCGGTGTGGACATCTTCCTCGCGTTGGATCCGGCCACGTCGGAACTGTACGATGAAGAAGAAAAGGTCTACGTCCTGAAGAAGGAAGGGACCAAACTGTCGGGAGAGGAGATGGTCTTCTTCTGGGAGGCGTGGGTCAACCGGTATCCCATCATCTCCCTGGAGGACGGCCTGGCCGAGGATGATTGGGAGCATTGGCATCTCCTGCACGAGAAGCTGGGAGACCGCATTCAGCTGGTGGGGGATGACCTGCTGGTCACCAATGTCAAACGCATCAAGCGGGCCATCCGGGAGAAAGCGTGCAACGCGCTCCTCCTCAAGGTGAACCAGATCGGCACCCTGACGGAGGCCATGGACGCGGCGCACATGGCCCATCGGGCCGCGTGGGCGGTGGTCGTCTCCCACCGGAGCGGGGAGACGGAGGACACGACCATCGCGGATTTGGCCGTGGCCCTGAACAGCGGTCAGATCAAGACGGGCGCGCCGGCCCGCACCGACCGGGTTGCCAAGTACAACCAACTCCTGCGCATTGAGGAGTACCTGGGGGAGGATGCCTCCTTCCCGGGCTTGAACGCCTTCAAGGTCCGACTTCCGGCCGACTGAGCATGGCGCGTTGACCGTGCTGCAGAACTTTCCGGGGGAACAGTGGGAGTTTTGTACCCCTTTGTAAATCGGACTATAATATGTACTGTCTTATCTTGGCGGCCGTAGTACGGAGTCGTGTTGTGCGGATGCGTGGTGTGAAAGGGAAGAACGGGTCTTCCCTTTCACACCTTGAGTGAATCCAGCAAACCCGAAAGGAGGAGAACATGTCCCGAAAGCGTTTGCTCCTATTGGCGATTTTAGTCATCGCCGCGATGGTGTTGGCTGCCTGCCCAAAGCCCACACCTGAGAAGGTTGTAGAGACCGTTGTGGTCACAAAAGAGGTGAAGCAGGTTGTCAAGGAGACGGTCGTCGTCACCAAGGAGGTGGAGAAGACGGTCGTTGTTACGCCGACCCCCACACCTGAGGGCGCGTACGTGGAGCGTCCTTACCGCTTGGCCATTTTCGAGGACCTCACCACTACGAACCCTTGGTCCTACTACGGCCCCAACTCCACGGTGTGGAACGGGTACGTCATTGGGCTGATGCTCCCATCCCTGTACGGCTACTCCGACCAGCGCTTTGACTGGATTCCCTCCCTGGCTGCGGACTTCCCCACGCCGTTGGAGCAGGAAGGGGACTACTGGGTCTCCACTGTGAAGATGAAGGAAGGCGTGAAGTGGAGCGACGGGGAGCCCATTACGGCCGAGGATGTGGCCTTTACCGTCAACGCCGCGCTCCAGCTGAAGTTGACGGACAACTGGGAAGCGGCCTATGACCCCGAGTACGTGGATCACGCGGAAGCGGTGGACACGTACACGGTGAAGTTCTACTTCAAGAAGAAGCCCGGTTTGGCCCGCTGGCAGTTCGGCGCCGCGATGGGGCCCATTCTGCCCAAGCACTTCTGGGCTTCTGCCGTGGAAGAGGCGAAGAAGAAGCTGGAAGGCGTGGACCCCAACGACGAGGAGGCCTACAAGAAGGCTCTCGAGGAGGCCCACAAGGTGCTGTACACCGCGCCCGCGGATGGCCAGCCCACGGGCGGAGCCTTTGGCCTGACCAAGTGGGAGAAGGGCGCGTTCGTCCAGTCCGACCGCAACGAGAACTGGGCCTTCAAGGGCCAGCATGTGGTGGAGTACAAGAACGGCGCGTACTACGAAGAGGTGCCTGGCTGGTATGAGTTCTGCGCCTACGGGGACTGCTCCGGTGATGTGACCCTGGATTACACCGTGGGTCCGTATGTCACCTCTGTCCTGCACAACCTCTACGGCAGCCAGGACGCCGCGATTCTGGCGCTGCAGAAGGACGAAGTGGACTTCATGCTCAACCCCTTGGGCCTGCAGGTGGGTCTGGCCCAGCAGCTGGAGCAGGCGGGGAACTTCCGCGTTGTGCGCAACCCCTCCAACGGCTTCCGCTACCTGGGCTTCAACTTCGAACGCCATCCGCAGGATGTGAAGGAATTCCGCGAGGCAGTGGCCTACCTCATCGACAAGGAATTCATCACCCAGCGGTTGCTGCAGGGGGCCGCGCTGCCCGTGTACACCCTGGTGCCTGAGGGCAACGGCTACTGGTTCAACCCGGATGTGCCCAAGATCGGGCAGGGGCTGAGCCGGGAAGAGCGTGTGAACAAGGCGGTCGAGCTCCTCAAGTCCGCGGGCTTCACCTGGGACAAGGAGCCCAAGTGGGATCCCGACAAGAAGGCCGTGGATCCGGGCGAGGGCCTGAAGCTGCCCGATGGTTCGCCCATGCCGGAATTCGAGATCCTCGCACCCAGCGCGGGCTATGACCCCATGCGCGCGACCGCGGCCATCTGGATCGAGAAGTGGCTCAACGAGGTCGGCATCCCGGCCAAGGCCAACCTGACCGGCTTCAACGTCATCGTCCAGAAGGTCTTCGTCGAGGGTGACTTCGACATGTGGATCCTCGGTTGGGGCCTGAGCCTCTACCCCGACTACCTGTGCGACTTCTTCATGAGCGACTCCGGGTACAACGTGGGGCACTACAACAACCCCGAGTTCGACAAGAAATGCTCCGCGTTCCTGGAGGAGACGGACATGGAGAAGGCTCGGGAGCAGGCCTTTGAGCTCCAGGAGATCCTCTCCACCGAGCTGCCTTACGTCACCCTCTTCACCGCACCCATCCTCGAGGCGTACAACCCCGAGGTGGTCCAATTCCCGTACACCGAGACGCTGGACGGCATCCAGAACTGGAACGGTATGCCGTCGGCTGTCAAGCTGATGAAGTAATGTGACACCCCATCGGCCGCCGGGACGACCCCGGCGGCCGATCTCTTTCTGGCACGGGGCGATGACGTCGATATGCCGCCGAGGGGCTGCTGAATCTTGTTCGCCAGCCAAAGTTGTTTGTCCACAGTCCCGGATAACGGGTAAAACGCGTAGTGAATCGTCTACGGCCTATGGTCCATGGTCCGTTACGGGCCTATTCAACCGTTTATGAGGAGATATAGAGACTCATGACACGTTATGTGTTGAGACGTCTTGTGCAGATCATCATCACCTTTTTCCTGTTCCAGACGCTTACCTTCTTCCTCCTCTATGCTCAGCCGGGTGATATTGCCAACCAGTACCTGTTGAACCCTAACCTGCCCCCGGATGCGGCTGAGCAATTGCGCAAGGAATTGGGGTTGGATAAACCGCCACACCTCCAGTACATCCAGTACATGAAGAACTTCCTCACGGGGAATCTGGGGGTGTCCTTCACCAATTATCCCCGCCCGGTGATTGATATCATCAAGGAGCGCCTGCCCCGCACCCTGGTCCTCTTCTTCACGGCCACGGTGATCTCCTTCTACGTGGGCTTTGCCCTGGGGAAACTCCTGGCGTGGAAGCGGGGTGGTCTGTTCGAATACGCGACGACGGTGGTGGGGGTCACTCTGTACACGGTGTTCACGCCCTGGTTCGCGTTGATGATGATTTGGCTCTTCGCGTACAAGTGGAATTTATTCCCCACCGGGAAGTTCATCACCCCCACCTTGTGGCGGAATACGCCCTTCACGGCCAATGATGTGTTCTTGCGCATGATTTGGACGGGCGTGTGGGGCGGTGTGGTGGCGGTGGCCGCGTACTTGTTGTTCCGCCGCCTTCCCCCGCCGTACCGCTTTTTCTCCGGCTTTTTGGCCTTGTTCGTGGGCATCATCGCCGCGGTCATCCCCTGGATCCACTCCCCCATGGCCCGGTACGCGCTGGATATCCTATGGCACATGATCCTGCCCATCGCCACGCTGACGCTCATCTCCTTTGCCGGCACTATGCTCCTCACCCGCAACAGTTTGCTGGAGACCATGCGGGAGGATTACATCCTGGCTGCACGGGCCAAAGGTCTGCCCGAAAAGGTGGTGCGCGACAAACACGCGGCCCGGACCGCTCTCCTGCCCGTGGTGACCAGTCTGGTCTTCAGCCTGGCCTTTGCTATTGACGGCGGGGTGATCACGGAGACCATGTTCTCCTGGCCCGGGATGGGGTTGACCTTGCTGAACGCGGTGGTCCAGGAGGACATCCCGCTGGCCATGGGCGCCTTTTCCTTCACCGGCATGCTCGCCCTGCTCGCCCACCTGGCCGCGGACTTGCTCTACGCGTACTTAGACCCACGCATTCGCTATTCGTGATAACGGAGGGCCAACTCACGTGGAGGTGAACAACGGTGAGTAATGCAACTGCAACGGTAACTGTGCCCCACAAACCCTTGTGGCGGATTCGTTTGGAACTCTTCTGGAAGAGTTTGCGCACCAACTGGTCCCTGTTTGTGGAGAATCCCATCGGGGTCATCGGGTTGGTCATCATCCTCTTCTTTGCCATGATGGCGCTGCTCCATCCCATTCTCATGCGGACGGTGTGGGACCCATCCGTGTATGACCCCATTACCGGCTATGACTTCGAGATCCTGCGCCATCCCGCGCCGCCTTCCTGGCGCCATCTGTTGGGCACCGACCCCCTGGGCCGGGATGTGCTCAGTCAGCTCATGTACAGCACCCAGACGGAGTTCATCCTGGGGGTCGTGGCCGCATTGATTACGGTGAGCATCGGCACCATGATCGGCGCGGTGTCCGCCTACTACGGCGGCATCATCGACACCCTTTTCATGCGCCTGGCCGACTTGGTCATCATGCTGCCCTTCATCTCCATCCTCATCGTGCTCAGCGCCCTCTTCAAGCTGAACATGCTCAAACTGGCCCTGGTCATCGGCATCTTGTCCGGCTTTGGCGGCGTGACGGTGATCATCAAGTCCCAGGCCTTGACCATCAAGGTGAAGCCCTACATCGAAGCTGCCCGGGTGGCCGGGGGCGGGGATTGGCACATCATCTTTGTCCACTTCGTGCCCAACCTGTTGCCCCTCTCCTTCCTCTACATGATGTTCACTGTGACCAGCGCGATCTTCTCCGAGGCCGTTCTCTCCTTCTTCGGCCTCATCAACATCCGCATGTCCTGGGGCATCATGATCCACACCACCCAGACGGCCGGTTATTTGTTGAATGTGGGCCAGTACTGGTGGTTGGTCATCCCGGCCGGGTTGGCCATTACCCTCCTCTGTTCGGCCTTTTACCTGGTAGGACGCGCGCTGGATGAGGTGGTGAACCCTCGCCTGCGCCGTCGCTAACGGTGAAAACTATCACGCGGAGATACTCGTATGCCCGAGCCAGTCATGCAAGTGGAACACCTGACCATGCACTATTCCACCCGCAAGGGGGATGTCCACGCGGTGGACGATGTCACCTTCGACCTCTATCCCGGGGAAGTCCTGGGCGTGGTGGGGGAATCGGGGAGCGGCAAAAGCTCCGTGGCCTTCACCCTGATGCGCCTTCTGCCCGAGAACGCGCACATCAAGTCCGGGCACATCTGGATGGATGGGGTGGACCTCCTCACCTTGCCCGAGGACGAAATCCGCAAATACCGCTGGAAGCGCATTGCCATGATCTTCCAGGCCGCGATGAATACCCTCAACCCCGTCTACAAGGTGGGGGATCAGATCATCGAGGCCATGGAGACCCACGGTGTCGCGTACGGAGATGAGGCCCGCAAACGGGTGGCCGAACTCTTCGAGATGGTGGGGCTCGACCCCGCCCTCATGGACCGTTATCCCCATGAGTACAGCGGTGGCATGCGCCAACGGGCCATCATCGCCATGGCCCTCTCCTGCGACCCCGATGTCCTCATCGCGGATGAGCCCACCACCGCGTTGGACGTTATCGTCCAGCACCGGATTCTCAAAGAGCTCTTGCAGCTCCAAAAGCGCTTGAACATGGCCATGGTGTACATCACCCATGACATCGCGGTCGTCGCGGAAGTGAGCACCCGCATCGCGGTCATGTACGCGGGCAAAATCGTGGAAATCGGGTCCACCGAGGACATCTTCCTCCGGCCCAAGCATCGGTACACCGAGGCCCTCCTCAAGGCATTCCCCAGCATCCACGGGGAAAAACGCACTCTCCTGACCATCCCCGGGGAATTGCCCAACTTGCTCGATCCGCCGTCGGGATGCCGATTCCATCCCCGATGCGCCTATGCCACCGACATCTGTCGTACCCGTGAGCCAGAAAATCGCACCTTTAATCCCGGACATCTTGCCGCTTGTTGGCATCCGGTTGGGGAGGAGAATGCATGAGCGCGGCACCATTGCTGAAAGTCGAAGGTCTGAAGAAGTACTTCCCTGTCAGTAAGGGACTCTTCCGCCGCACCCAGGATTTCATCCACGCGGTGGATGATGTGAGCTTCCAAATCATGCCGGGGGAAAGTTTGGGCCTGGTGGGAGAATCGGGCTGTGGGAAGACCACCACGGGCAAACTGCTCGTCCGCCTTCTCGACCCGACGGACGGCCGTATCCTCTTCCGCTTGGATGAGGACGCCATCCAGGAAGAAGGAGTGGTGGTGGAGGACGGATATGTGGATGTGGCCACCCTGAAGGGGCGGGCCCTCAAAGCCTTCCGCCGTCATGTCCAGATGATCTTCCAGGACCCGTATGAGTCCATGAACCCCCGGTTGACCATTTACGATATTGTGGTGGAGCCCATGGCTGTGCAGGGGATCGGTTCCATGGCGGAACGGGAACAGCGCGTGGCCGAAATGCTCCAGCATGTGGGCCTGACCCCACCCGAATCCTTCATGTTCCGCTATCCCCACGAGCTTTCCGGGGGCCAGCGACAGCGCGTGGCCATTGCTCGGGCCCTTATCATCAACCCCACCTTCGTCGTCGCGGACGAACCCACGTCCATGCTCGACGTGTCCGTGCGGACCGGGGTGATGCAGTTGATGCAGGATCTGGCCGAGGAGTTCCACATCTCCTACCTCTACATCACCCATGACTTGGCCGTGGCCCGGTACATGTGTAACCGCATCGCGGTCATGTACCTGGGGCGCATCGTGGAGATGGCCGAAACCGAAGAGCTCTTGCACAATCCCCTGCACCCTTACACCCGAGCCCTCCTCTCCGCGGTGCCCATCCCCGACCCCACTTACAAACGGGAGGTCATCGAGATCCGGGGGAGTGTGAGCACGCCCATCAACCCACCCCCTTACTGTCGTTTCTACAACCGATGTCCCATTGCCGAGGAAGGCTTGTGCAACGTGAAAGAACATCCTCCCCTGGAGGACAAGGGCGGAGGGCACTACGTGGCGTGTTATAAGGTGTAGGAGTAACGATTAACGATTGATGAGTAACGATTAAGGGGAATTGGCGGGAGAATGAGGTTGGCTTGGATAGACGGAGAGCCTAACGCATAACGAGTAACGAGTAAGAGGGGCGGGAGCGCCCATCTCGGCTCGTTTGTAGCGATTCCCGGCCGTTTACGAACGGTAGGGGGCACGGCAGTGCGCCCCGGAGGCCTTTGAGTCGATTTTCCCCTGGGGAACTGTTTTGCGTGGGTGCGGGCCGGGCTTCGCCCG
>JAADDB010000035.1 GCA_013154135.1 Chloroflexota bacterium | reverse complement strand
GACACGTTGATGCGTCGTCTGAGCCTAGGAAAACCTATCTGGATACGTCTTGTCCCTTACTTCAGATAAAACTGTCGGGTAGTCAGATCGTTAATCGTCAATCGTTACTCTTTAGGCCCTGGCCCCATCCGCCGCCCAGGTACAACAGAATTTTGTCCGTCAATCCGTTGGACTTTGGACACAGGGTGGCGGCCTGGAGGAATTAGGACGAGGATAGGTCTGGCCCGTCCCAAACCTCAGGGGCCACCCACCAAATTCTGCACGGGGCGATGACCCTGATATTCCGCCGAGGTGCGGCTCCGTCCGCGGCCAATGGGGACGTTCTTTGGCCAGCTTGGCATTGAAGGGGCCATTCCGTCATTCTCACCTTTAATCGTTAATCGTCAATCGTTACTCTTTAGGCCCTGGCCCCGTCCGCCGCCGAGGTACTACGGAGTTTTCAGCTGAGCCAACATATGAACATGTGAACAGGCCATACGTGGGGGAGCTGGGGGAGCCCGGCTGAGAGGGTGGCCGTATCCGTCACCGACCCCTGGAACCTGATCCGGGTAATGCCGGCGGAGGGAAACGGGCATTTCGCTGGATGTGGAAATCGCCACCGTCCCAAGACCGGGACCCGGTGGCGATTTGTTTTATGGGAGGTTCGCGTGACGCATCGATCACGGGTGGTTATCTTCACCAATGGGGAATGTGATCCCCCGGAAGAGGTGCACCGGTGGCTGGAGGGTCGGTGGGTGCTCTGCGCGGATGGGGGGACGCTGCACGCGCTGGCCCTGGGCCTGCACCCTGATGTGGTCATCGGGGACCTGGATTCGCTGCCCGAAGCGGTGCGCGATCGCCTGGAGGCCGCGGGCACCCAATTCCTCCGCTTCCCCCGGGACAAGGACTACACGGACCTGGAACTGGCGCTACAATACGCGCTGGGCCAGGGCGCGGAGGACATCCTGCTGCTGGGGCTGCTGGGCGGCCGCCTGGACCAAACCCTGGCCAACGTGCTGCTCCTGGCCCGTCCGGAATGGGATGCCGCGCGGCTGTGGTTTGCCTACGGATCGGAGCGGGCCTACCTCCTGCGCGGGGGCGAATCCCTGACCCTGCGCGGCCGCCCCGGCGACATCGTCTCCCTCATCCCCCTCACCCCCACCGTGACCGGCGTGACCACCCAGGGCCTGCGCTGGCCCCTTCACAACGCCACCCTCCACTTCGGCCACACGCTGACGGTGTCCAACGAGTTGGTAGGAGAAGAGGCGGTAGTACGAGTGGGAGAAGGGAGGGTGGTGGTGACAGTAAGTAACGATTGACGATTAACGAGTAACGATTAATGGGGGAAGAGAGTTGGGTGATGGTGGCGGACCTAGGCGTACAGACAACGATTCGTTAAACGTCCCCCGGGATGCGGACCCGTCCGCCGCCGAGATACTGTGAAGTCTTCCACGGAGCCATCATTGGACGTGGGGCAAAACGTGGCAACTTGAAGGAGTGGGGAGGGGATAGGACTTCGCTTTTTCCTCATCTCAGAGGCGAGCTGTTTTTGGTGGGTGCGGACCCGTCCGCCGCCGAGGTACTGCCAAATCTTGTCCGTTGATCTGCATGACTCCTTAGAAAGGAGACAATCATGGCTCTGCCGCCTTATGATGAGTGGCTAAAAACTGTGCCGAGTGGTATCAAATCAGACTCTTTATGGCGCGTTAGAGCATATCGCTTGTCTTTGTATATGGCTGACGCTGTTCGTGAGGACGTGGACGTTCTTAGTAAACGTCCCCTTTTGCGCGGTTTGGTCCATCAATTATATCGCGCGGTAAATTCCATTGGCGCGAACATAGCGGAAGGATATTCCCATGTATCGGGACGTGAACGGGCTAAATTTTACGAATATGCCCTGGGCTCGGCCAGAGAAGCCAGGGATTGGTATTACAAAAGCCGTCATGATTTGAGCAAAGAAACAGTTCAGGCACGCATGGCTATACTGGACGAAATCATTCGCCTTCTTATCGTCATGGTATCTCAACAGCGATCTGCTCATCAAAAGGATTATCAAATCCGCGAAGAACCAGGAACCTACATCGTAGGCGAAGAATAACGGAATTCGTGCAAATTAATCGTTAATCGTTAATCGTTACTCATCCACCCGGAGGTGTGATATGAAACGTCTATTGCTATTCGCCTTTACAACCTTTCTCCTGCTCATCGCGGTCGCCTGTCAGCCAGCAACGCCGCGGATGGCCGCGCCGACGGCCACACCTACGCCTGTTGGCCCACAAACGTTGGTGGTCATGACCCACGACTCCTTCGAGGTCAGTGAGGAGGTGATGCGGCAGTTCGAGGAGGCCAACCACGCGAAGGTCACCATCCTCAAGAGCGGGGACACGGGTTCCGCGCTGAACAAGGCCATCCTGTCCAAGGACGCACCCCTGGCCGATGTGTTCTACGGGGTGGACAACACCTTCCTCTCCCGGGCGCTGGACGCGGGCATCTTCGAACCCTACGCGTCCCCCATGCTGGACCACATCCCCGACACCTTCAAGATGGACCCGCAGAACCGGGCCCTGCCCGTGGACTACGGGGATGTGTGCCTCAACTACGACAAGGCCTACTTCCAGGAACACGCCCTGGCCGTACCCCAATCCCTGGAGGACCTGACCAAGCCCGAGTACAAGGGCCTGCTGGTGGTGGAAAACCCCGCCACCTCCTCGCCGGGCCTGGCCTTCATGCTCGCGACCGTGGGGCACTTCGGGCCGGACCGATTCCTGGACTACTGGAAGGCCCTGAAGGCCAACGACGTCCTGGTGGTGGACGACTGGAACACCGCGTACTTCACCCACTTCAGCGGATCCGCGGGCAAAGGCGCGTACCCGCTGGTCGTCTCCTACGGCACCAGCCCCGCGGCCGAAGTCTACTTCGCGTCCACGCCCATCGAGGAACCGCCCACGGCCGCGATCACCGCACCGGACACCTGCTTCCGCCAGGTCGAGTTCGTGGGCATTCTCAAGGGGACCAAGCACCGGGACCTGGCCGAGAAGTTCGTGGACTTCATGCTGGACCTGACCTTCCAGCAGGACATCCCCCTGCAGATGTGGATGTTCCCGGTGCGACCCGACGCGGAACTGCCCGACGTGTTCGTCAAGTTCGCGCAGGT
>JAADDB010000324.1 GCA_013154135.1 Chloroflexota bacterium | reverse complement strand
AGGTTGGGGATGCGCGCGGGGAGGACCACCGGTTCTTGTAGGGAGCCGTCGAAGTTGGGCTGCCAATCAACGGTCTCCTTGTCAATGTCTTGCAGGAGTTCTTCGGCAATGGGCGCTAAACGGGCTTCGGTGTAGCGCATGGCCGCGGGGCTATCCCCGTCAATGGACCCGAAGTTGCCTTGACCGTCGACGAGGGGATAGCGCATGGAGAAGTCCTGGGCCATACGGGCCATCGCGTCGTAGACCGCGGCATCGCCGTGGGGGTGGTATTTACCCAGGACTTCACCCACGATACGGGCGCTTTTGCGGTAGGGGGCATTGGAACGGAGGCCCATGTCGTACATGGCGTAGAGGATGCGCCGGTGCACGGGTTTCAGCCCGTCCCGGACATCGGGCAGGGCTCGGGCCACGATGACGCTCATCGCGTAGTCCAAGTACGCGGCTTTCAGTTCCTGTTCGATGTCGATAACTTGAACGTGTCCCACGTGTACGTCTTGGTCGATTCCTTTGTCCTCTCCGTTTAGACCCATGTTCCTTCGGTGTTCTCCTGTTCGCTTGAGAGCATATTTGAAGACGGTTTGGCCCGATTGGCCGACAAAGCCCGGCCGTCCACCGCGGCGGGCGGGCCCACGCCTTAATCGTCGCTCGTTGCTTGTGACTCATTCACCCCATTATACCGTCCTTCCGCGGATTTTGAAAGCGTTGGCGCACGGGTGGACCGTGGACGAGGGTTTGGGGAAGACGATGGTGCCCGTGTGTTGCCAAGGGGGACTCCGCTGAAAGCCGGCTGAACTCCCGGCCCGTTCCCCATTGGACGTCAATCGTTACTCGTCTTGTGAAGACAGGCGTGCCCGGTACACGCGCTGTTGGCGCAGGACTTCTCGCAGGTAGATGCGCGTTTCCAGCACGGGGATGAGTTCGATGAAGTGCTCCTCATCCACGCCGTACATATCCCGCCAGCGCGCCGCGTTGCCCGGTCCCGCGTTGTAGCCGGCCAGGGCAAAGGTGACGTTGCCCTCCATCTGGCGGAGGACGGTGGCCAGATAGTACGCGCCCAGCCGCAGGTTGAGCAGAGGGCGGTAGAATTCCCGCTCGTTCTCCACGTGGATGCCAAGGCCCCGCGCGGCCCATCGCGCGGTGCTGGGGATGACTTGCATCAGCCCTTGGGCGTTGGCCGTGCTCGTCGCGTGCGTGGCAAACCGACTCTCCTGCCGGATGAGCGCGTACAGCAGGTCCACGTCCAGGCCGAATTCCCGCGCGATCCCTTCCACATAGCTCCGGGCGGGCAGGGGATAGAGGAGGGGCCAATACTCGCCCGACGCGTGGGCCGGACTCTCATCGGTCACCGCGAGCCCACGCGCGGCCGCTCGGATGCCCAGGTGGGGATACCCCAAATCCTGGAGGATGTACCCCAAATCCACCAGCGCGGATGGGTCGTCCATCGTGTCGATGGCCTGGGTGTACCAGTGCAAGGCCCACATGTCCAGCCCGCCGTCCGCGCACGCGGCCGCGCGCCGCAGGAGGGTTGCCACCTCTGGAGAGAGGGCGTGCTTGTGCAGGAGTTGGGCTATGTTCTCCTGGTGGGAAAGTTCCCACCGACCGTGAAGATGGGGGCTCCGCGCCGCGCGGGGCTCCCAGACCGGGATCGTCTCCCCCAGGTCACGCAGCCCATCCGCGGCCCGGAACGCGTAAAAAGTGGCCGGACGTTTCTTGGCCAGTTCTCGCCAGATGCGCTTGCCCCGGGAGATGTCTCCCCCCTGCACCGCGCTTTTGCCCCGCCAATAGGTGAGGGCCGGTTCCCAATGGGGGGATGGGGTCAGGGCCAGCGCGTGGTCCAGCACATCCTGTGCGGTCTGGGGGTCGTCGGGGAGGGAGAGGACCGCGGCGAGGAGGGCCGCGCGGTTCCGCGTGTCCGGTTGGGCGGCCCGGTAGGCCAGCCGGGTGAAGCGTTCCCGGGCTCGCTCCAGATCCCCTTCCTGGAGGGCCCATTCGGCCCGCACCCGTTGGGCCCGTTCGGCCAGTGCGGGGGAGCTCCGGGGGTGGGATTCCAGTTCCCGCAGGAGCGCGTAGGCCTTGTAGGATTCGCCGCCCGCGTAATAGATGGAAGCCAGGGTGAACCAGGCATCTTCCCAGCAGGGACATTCGGGGTGCGTGTCGATGAGGGTTCGCCACTGTTGGATCGCGGCGTCGCGGCTGCCCAGCGCGGCCAGGGCCCGAGCCAGGTACGCGTGGGCATCCCCGAAATGGGGAGTGCGGTCCAGGTAACGGATGAGCACGTCCACCGCGGGTGCGTACGCGCCCGCCTCCACATCCACCACCCCCCGAGTGTAATCGTCTACCGGCATGCCCCGGTCCACCAGGATAACGAGGGCTCGGTACGCGTAGGGGATGGCCGCGGGTTCCACGCGTGCGGGCTCGCGACCGCCGTGGGTGTGCACGGCCGCGTCCACCGCGGCGAGGAGGGATTGACGGGCTTTCACGTTATCCCCCTGGCGCAGGTACAGGGTGCCCAGGGCCAGGTGCACGCGGGCCTGTTGGGCCGGCGTGAGAGGGTCCTGGAGCAGGGCTTGGTAGCGGGCCCGCGCGTCCTCCCACCGTTCCAAGTGTTCCAAGTAGGTAGCCCATGCCCACTGCCGGGAGAAGCGTTGGTCGGGCCAGGCCAGGGCCACGGCCTTTTCGTGTGCGTCCAACGCCTCCTCTACCCGCCCCAGTGTTTCGTACAGGTTGGCCAGCTGGGCCCACGCGTATCCCCGGAGGGGCAAGTCCTGGGCCGCGTACGCGCGGAATTCCCGTTCGGCCTGGTCCCACGTGCCCAGGGTCATGTAAGCTCGGGCCCGCCATAGGTGGATTTCGGGCAAGTGGGCCTCCTGCGGCGTCACCTGCTCCAGGTGTTCCAGGGCCTTCTCCCCTTCCCCTCGTGCCAGGTATATCCGCGCCAGCAAAACGTGCATGTACGGCGTCCCGGAAGTGCGGAGCCGGGCCCGGAGCATCTGCTCCGCGGTCTCGTCATCCTGCATCCAGAGCACGTCGGGGAGGGAACACGTGCGCGCGGGGCATCGGTCGGTGGGGGGTGAGGGCGTGAAGGTGGGGGTGAAGGTGGGGGAAGGCGTGGGCGTAGGCCGGGGGATGGCCGTTGGGGTGGGTG
>JAADDB010000225.1 GCA_013154135.1 Chloroflexota bacterium | reverse complement strand
CCACGTCCTCCTCCCGCAAAGGCTGCCACGTCGCGGGGTTCTTGGCGATGTCGTAGGGGATGCCCCCCAACCCGCTCACGCCCAAAGCCAAGGTCAATCCCCCTAAGAGCGCGTACTGCCCCCACCGGCCACGGACTATCCGGGGCGCGCGGCCGACCACATCTCCCCATATGAGCCCCACAGAGAGGGCCAAACCCAGGCCGACCAGGGATTCCAGCCGCCAGGGGAACTGGACATAGTAGAAGAAGGGCAGGGTCTTCCAGAACCACCGGCTCCACGTGGACATGCCCAAAATGGCCCCGACGGTCAGGAGGAGGAAGAAGCTCACCTGGCTCCGCCGTTCCCGTGTCCACCGTTTCCAAAGGAAAGGCATGAGGAGCGCTCCTCCCATCCACACACATAGGGCCACCTGTCCCCGGGGTTCGATGCCCTGAACTCCTTGGAGGGGTTGGCGCGGGTGAAACCAGTAGGGGAGGAGGAGGTTTTGCAGGGGAACAAGGCTCTGCAGGAGGCCGGTTAGCCCCTCCTGGTGGGTGTGTCCCGCGCGCACGTACTTGATGTCCGCGAGCACGGGGATCCAGTAGAACGCGGCCAGACCCGCACCCCATGCCAGGCTCATGACCGTGTGGGCCAAGGGGGTGAGCCGCTCCCGTCGGTTCGGGGTCCGCGCGTCCCACAGGAGGAGCCAGAGGGCATACGCGATGGCTACAGGGGTGAAGAGGAGCACGGACAGGTTGTGGGTGAGCATGAGCAGGGCGTAGCTCAGGGCCAGGGCCAGGTGACGGTTGCCGGGGAAAGGGGACGGGCGCCGGACCACATGGTGGACAAAGGCCAGGATCAGCGGATACCACACCATGGCCCACAACTCCGCTTGGGCGCCCCGCACATAGGCCAGGGAGAAGTGATACACCCAATACGTGTACGCGATCGCGGCCAGCCACCCCACCGTCGGCCCCCAGCGCCGGGCGAAGTAAAACATCGTCCACCCCGCGGCCACCATCCCCAACCCGATCATCCACTCATACGAAGCCAGGAATCCCCACCCCAACAGGTGGAACCCTTCCGCGATGTAGTAGATGAGCGGGGCGTAGAAGTGGAGGGTGGGAAAGCCGTAGAGGAACCCCTGGTGGGGAAGCCAGCGGGGGTACAGAGTGCCCATTCGCAAAAGCCAATCCAACTCGAAAAAACGGCTTTTGTGGTACAGCCCGTCCATCGTAGTCTGCAGGCCCGGCAGCCACAGGTAGTAAGTGGCCGGGAGCAAAGCCAGCGTCAGGATGATCCAGGATGGGCTCAGGCGCTTCCACCATCTTCTCATGCGTGCAACCTCGGCCGCTATGGGGTGGTCAGGAGGACCACGTGGTCTTGTACTGCTCCGTCACCGAGGAGGACCGGAACCCGGCGCAGGGTGTCCGGTTCGTACATGAGTACGATAACCCGCTTGGGCCCCGGTGGCAACTTCTCGGGCAGGGTGAGATCGAAGCGGTCTTGGACCACTTCGCCCGGCAACCAGGAGGGCATGGGCGCGGCCCCGCGCAGGGGGATGTGGTCTTCCTGCGCGAGGACGTGGTTGTCCGCGTCCAGCACCTGGACGGACACTTTGTAATCCACGGGCGCCGGGGCCACAGCCTGCCAGGTCAGGGTGATGGCCAGGTGCGCGGCAGGCCGCATCTCCCCGGTCATGTCGTACCCCCGCAGGATCGCGAGATCATCGAACCGGGGGGGCGGATCCAGTGGGTGGCGCAGCCGCGGGACCTCAAACCGGTGGGGACGGCCCTGGATCTCAAGCCGGCCCAGGTCTGTCTCGCCCAGGATTTGACCGTTGCGGTCGGCCAGGCGCAGGTGCACGGTGTAGGTGCCGTTGGGCGTGTCCGGGGCCACGCGCCAGAGGATCCGCGATCGCACCACTTCGCCCACGTCCCAACGGTCGGTGGGATACCAGGGGACCGGGGGCATGGTCGCGAAACTGTGGGCACGCCCGGCCTCGTCCAGGAGCATGACTTGCACCCGCAACGGATCTCCGTCCGCGCGGAACTGTTTCACCCAGAGGAGGGAGAGGGGCACGACGGTGCCCGGCGCGGCGCTGGAAGCATCCACCCGGTACTCCACCAGACCCAGGGGCGCGTCCGTCAGCGCGGTGGGATCCACGGGCGGGAAGAGGTCGGCCTTGCGCACGCGCACGCGAGCCACGGCCGCGTCCGGCCCCAGGGGATGGCCCGCCTCATCCTGGGCCGGCAGCGCGTCCATGCGTTCCGGGTCGTAGACGCGCAGGGTGAGGGTGTAGACCCCCGGCGGGGTGCCCAGGGGCAGCGGCAGGAGGTAGACGTTGCGCGCGGTTTCCCCCTGTTCCCAGTAGGGCACGGCCAGGTGACGGTCACTGACCAGACGCCGGTCATCCTGGGCCACCACCTGGTCCTGGGGATCGCGCAGCCGCGCGCTCACCTTGTAGGGCCGGTCCACGTCCCCCACCTTCTGCCAGTCCACCACAGCCCACACCGGCCGGGGGAGCAATCCCTCGTCGGACGCGCGGAGGACCTGGGGGGGCAGGGAAGGGGCCTGGCCCGCGGCCACGGCCACGGTCGCGACGCGGCCGTCGAACATCACCCGACGGTCGTGCAGGCCCTCGGCCACGCGGTAATGCACATCCGGGGGCACGCGGTACCAGTCCACTCGGTATCCGCGGAACGCGGTCTGCCCCGCGTGGACGCCGTGTTTGCGCAGGAGGAAGTCCACCACCCCTCGCGGGTCGGTGTCCGACTTGAACCACTGGACCCAGAAGACCCGTTTCTTGCCCGCGGCCAATCGGTTCAGCCTCTCGTCCACGTGGTGGATGTCCACGAACAGGTAGTAGGCGGGCGCGAGGTGGTCGGGCCCCTGGGGTGGCCGGTCCGGGTCCTTGCTGTACCGGGGGTAGTAGAAGCCCAGGGGGTAAGGCACGTCGATGAGGATGACGTCGTCCGGGTCCGCGTGTTGGACGAGCCAACGGGCCAGGCCCGAGGTGTCCTCCCGAAAATATTGGGGGTTGAATTGGTCGGCCCGGATGCCCAACGCGAGGAGTGCGATCACGGCCAGGGTGACGCTTCCCCCCAGCAGACGGTGCCACTGCCACCACCCGGCCCACGCGGCCCCGAACAGGAGGGCCAGGAAGGGGAGGACGAAGGAGATGTACCGGGGAGCGAAG
>JAADDB010000156.1 GCA_013154135.1 Chloroflexota bacterium | reverse complement strand
CTCCAATTGGCGATATGCGTCGGGGTCCTCTTCACGCAGGCGCTCGATGGCTTGCGCGGCTTCCTCGGCCAGGCGACGCATCTCCGCCTCGGGGTCGTCGGCCAGGGCAAGGGCCAGCAAGGCTCGGGGGACTATCTGCGCTTGTTCTGTCCACTCGTCTCGCCACGCGTTGCCCAGGCGCTCCCGCAGCATTCCCACCAGCGCGTTCGCGTGTTCCCGGTCCTGTTCCGCGGTAGTCTGCTGCGCGGGGGAGAAGAGGAGAGGCGGGCGGTGGGTCCCCATATCGGGCGGGGTGAAGATGAGGAGGGGCACGTCCGCCTCACCAACGGTGTGGCCGCAGTGAGGGCAGGTGATGCGGTGCAGGGTGCCGTCACGGGCGTGCTCGATGAGGTCGGGGCGTTCCGCGGCGTGCACAATGAGCCAAATGTCGGCGGTGAATTCGTGCCCGCACTCCGGGCAGGTGAGGGGGGCCTGTTCGACGTAGGATACGGCCATGGAGATGCCTCCTGAAGTGTTTCAGAGGGTCGGGGATGTTCGGTATATGTTTTTCGTTATTAGGATACCATGGAGGAGGGGAGGTGACAAGGTGGGGAGGGAGGGGAGTAACGATTGACGATTCATGAGTAACGATTAAAGGGGTTGGCGGAAGGGCGAGGTTGGCCGGGATGGGCGAAGAGCCTAACGCATAACGAGTAAAGTGGGGGCTCAAGCTGAATCTTGTTCGCCAGACAGGATCTTTTGTCCAAACCCCAGTGGGGCTTTCCGGGCGGCAATACGCCACAGGGCTCGGAATTTGGCAAATTCCCCTTTCAGGGGGATAATGGGAATTGACGCATGTCACCGTCCGCCAGCCACGCGAAGGAGGCAGCAGATGGCCCAAACGCAACAAGGGCAACGTTCTCGACGTCCGCCGTGGCGCCGAGGGGAAGCGGTGTTGGGGTTTCTTTACATTCTTCCGGCTACGGTTATCCTGGGTGTCTTCCACTTCTGGCCCATGATCTACGCGGTGTACATCAGTTTGCACCGGTGGCGGGTGATCAAACAGGCTTATGTGGGCTTGGCCAATTATAAGTGGGTGTTGACGAACCCCAAGTTCTGGAACGCGTTGAAGGTCACCATCTATTACGTCATCGGCACGGTCCCCATCCAGTTGGCCCTCGGGCTGGTGTTGGCTTACCTCCTCTTCCAGGACATTAAAGGCCGCGAGGCCTTCCGCACCATCTACTTCCTCCCCTACATCACCTCCACCATTGCCTCCGGTGCCGTGTTCGCGTGGATGTTCAACCCCCAGGAAGGACCCATCAACCGCTTCCTGGAGAAGTTGGGGCTCCCGCCCCAGCGGTGGCTCCTGGAGCCGCGGGGGATTTTCACCCTGCTGGGGGATTACTTGCACATTCCCTGGTTGCACGGCGGACCGAGTTTGGCCCTGGTGACGATCATGATCTTCGTTATCTGGTTCTGGGTGGGATATGACGCCACCATCTTCCTGGCCGGATTGGGGTCCATCCCTTCGGAACTGTACGAGGCCGCGCGCATCGACGGGGCGAACCGGTGGCAGCTTTTCCGCCACATCACCCTCCCTCTCCTCTCGCCCACGACCTTTTTCCTGAGCTTGGTAGCGGTCATCGGCTCCTTCAAGGCCTTCAACCACATCTTCATCATGACGGACGCATCATCCGGGTCCGTGGGTGGGCCTTTGGACACGACGACCACGGTGACCATCCTCTTCTTCAAGAACTTCTACGACGTGCCCACCTACGGGAAAGCCGCGGCCATCGCGTTTGTGTTGTTCATCATCATCCTGGTGCTTTCTCTCCTGCAGAACTGGCTGGCTTCCAAACGGGTATTTTACATGGAGTAGACCATGACGACGTGGACTCTATCTCTGGGACAGCAACGGATTCGTTTGCGCATCACGCCCATGCGAGTGGTCTTGTACCTGGTCCTCATCGCGGGGGCCTTTGTGGCCATGTTTCCCTTCATCTGGATGATCTTGACCTCCTTCAAGTCGTACGGGGAGGTGACCGCGGGGCGCTTCTTTCCCCGGGAGCTCCGGTGGCAGAATTATGTGGAGGCGTGGAACGCGGCGCCTTTTGGCCGTTATTTCCTGAACTCCCTCTTCATCGCGATGGCGACCATCGCTGGGGACTTGTTCTCCGGGATTCTGGCCGCGTACGCGTTCGCCCGCATGGAATTCCCCGGCCGGAATGTGATCTTCTTCCTCTTCCTGGCAACCCTGATGATCCCCGGGGAGTTGACTGTGCTGCCCAATTTCCTCACCATCCGACGCTTGGGGTGGTACAACACCTACCAGGCCCAGATCATCCCCTTCACCGCGAGCGTTTTCCACATCTTCCTCTTACGCCAGTTCTTCATGGGCATCCCACGGGAGTATTGGGATGCCGCCCTGTTGGACGGGTGTAGTCACTTTCGCTACTTGTGGTCCATTGTGGTCCCCCTCTCCCGTCCCGCGGTGGTCACTGTAGCTCTGTTGAGTTTCATCGGGTCGTGGAACGCGTTTCTCTGGCCTTTGATCGTCACCTCCAGCGAGAACATGCGGCCCATCCAGGTGGGGTTGCGCAGCTTTGTGGTGGAAGAGGCCACGCAAACGCAGTTGATGATGGCCGCGGCCACCATGGTCATCGTGCCCATCATCATCTTCTACCTCTTCACCCAGAAGTACTTCACCGAGGGCTTGACCATGACGGGGTTGAAGGGGTGAGAATAAAGGGTAACGATTGACGATGAACGCTTCATGAGAATGGTTTGAGTATGCCGATGTGGCTACCCAAAAACACAACGAAAGGAGGAGTTGTGATGACACGGAAACTCGTGTACTTAACGGTAGCGCTCGCGTTGGTGGTGGGGATGTTGGCCGCGTGCGCTCCCAAAGCCACGCCCACCCCGGAGCCTACGAAGCCTCCGGCACAGGCCGAACCCACCAAAACGCAGGAGGAGTTGGATCCCATCAGCCAGCTGGACCCGTCGGGCCAGGAGGTGCTCTTCTGGCACGTGTCCACACGTAAGCACGAGAAGGCGTTGATGGAGATCATCGATGGGTTCAACAACTCGAACCCGTACGGTATCAAAGTGGTGCCCGAGTACGCGGGGTACTACGGCGACATCTACAAGAAGATCCTCGCCGGCATCGCGGCCGGGGAGACGCCGGACCTGGCCATCGGGTACGCGAACCAGGTGGCCGAGTACGCTAAAGCCGGCGTCATTGTGCCTCTGGACCCCTTCATGAACAGCAAGAAGTACGGGTTCACCGAGGAAGAGAAGAAGGACTTCATGTGGAACCTGCTGGAAGGGGATAGGCGACCTGAATTCGGCGGCCAATACCTCTCCTTCGCCCACAGCCGCTCCATGCAGGTCATGTACTACAACGTGGACTGGCTCAAGGAAATGGGGTACGATGGGCCGCCCAAGACCTGGGCCGAGTTCAAGGAGATGTGCATGAAGGCCACGGACCCGGAGAAGGGCACCCACGGTTACGCGTACTCCGGCAGCGCCTCCCTCTTCGCCACCTTGGTCTTCACCTTTGGTGGGGATATCGTGACCAAGGACAATCAGAAGGTGGCCTTCAACAGCGAGGCCGGGCTCAAGGCCCTCCAGCTCCTGAAGGACCTGTTCGACAGCGGTTGCGCCTATGAGGTGGCCGAGCGCTACGGCGACCAGAAGGACTTCGCCAACCGTCGGGCCCTCTTCACCTTCGGCTCCACGGCCGGGCTTCCCTACTACCGCAGCGCGATTGAGGAGAGCGAGGCCGGGCCCTTCAACTGGGACGTGGATGCACCGCCGCATGAGACGCCCAAGCCGGTGGTCAACGTCTACGGCCCCAGCGCGGCCATCTTCAAGAGCGTCCCCGAGCGCGAGCTGGCCGGCTGGCTCTTCCTCAAGTACTGGGCCGAGCCCGAGAACGTGGCCAAATGGGCTATGACGGCCAACTACTTCCCCATCCGCAAGTCGGCCATCGAACTGCCCGAGATGCAGGAATACATGAAGAAGAACCCGCAGTACAAGAAGGCCTTCACCCTGTTGCCCTACGGCCGGATGGAGCCTTCCGTGGCCGGCTACCAGCAGATCCGGGGCATCATCGCGGACATGATGAAGCAGGTCATCGAAGGTGCGGATCCGCAGCAGGCCCTGGAAGCTGCAGCCCAGCAGGCCCAGGAAGTGCTGGACCAGAACAAGTAATTGGGTGAGACATCTCCCGTGGGGGTGTGGGACTTCCGCACCCTCACGGGAATACCACTTGGTGGATTTGGGCGAAATGTGACGGTTTGGCAAAGGGGGAAGGGGGTAAACCACCGCCCTGACAAAGGGTGTGGGTAAAGCTCGGCCTGAAAAACGCACACATGGCCCAACAGCCCCTATCTGCCGTCCACCCTGTTTGACAGACTTTTTTCCATCGGGTATCATTTCATATCGATTCCCTGACCGATTCCTGACCTGGAGAGAACGGTTTTGCAAATAACGGGTGATGAGTAACGAGTAAAGCCCCGGGGGCTTCGCGAGGTAAGGACAGACCCGGCCTGCCCCTCTTAATCGTTCATCGTCAATCGTTACTCATTACTCCCAAGGCACTACCGAGTTTTGTCCGTCATTCAGGAACGATCCTTATCAGCGGAAGGACATATATGACCACACTGCTCGATGTCAAAAACCTCACCGTTCGTTTTTACACGCAGGATGGTGTCGTCCACGCAGTCAACGGCATCTCCTATCAGGTGCATGAGGGGGAGACCCTGGCCATTGTGGGGGAATCCGGCTGTGGTAAAAGCGTCGGTGTCATGTCCCTCATTCGGCTCATTCCCCAGCCGCCGGGCAAGATCACCGACGGCGAAGTCTGGTTCGAAGGGGAGAACCTCCTGGAACTCTCCGAGGACGAAATTCGGCGCATCCGGGGCAACCGGATCGCCATGATTTTCCAGGACCCCATGACATCCCTGAACCCGGTGCTCACCATCGGCTACCAGATCTCCGAAGCCCTTCAGCTGCACTTGGGCCTCAACAAACAGGAAGCACGCAAACGCTCCATCGAACTCCTGAAAATGGTGGGCATCCCCGACGCGGAACGGCGCATCGATGATTACCCCCACCAATTTTCCGGTGGCATGCGCCAGCGTGTCATGATCGCCATGGGGCTCTCCTGCAACCCCAAGCTCCTCATTGCCGATGAACCGACGACCGCCCTAGACGTCACCATCCAGGCCCAGATCATCGACCTGGTCAAGCGCCTGCGCGACGAGTTGGGCATGGCCGTCATCTGGATCACCCATGACCTGGCCGTTGTCGCGGGGTTGGCCCATCGGGTGGCGGTGATGTACGCGGGCAAGATCGTCGAAATCGCCAACGTGCGGGACATGTACTACGACCCCCGTCACCCCTATACCCTGGGGCTTTTGAACTCCATCCCCCGTTTGGACAAAGTGGGGCGTCGTCTGGAACCTATCGAAGGATTGCCCCCCGATCTCCTGGTCGAACCCAAGGGCTGTCCTTTTGCCCCGCGCTGTCGATTCCGTACCGATCGTTGCCTGGAAGAGATGCCCCCCCTCACCCCGGTCGCGCCCGGGCATGAGGTGGCATGCTGGGTCGATGTGAAAACAGGGAGGCCACGGTGAAAGCAAACGGGACCACACAACAAGATAACGTCCTCCTGGATGTGCGCAACCTGAAAATGTACTTCCCCATTCTGCGGGGACTTATTGTCCAACGGAAAGTTGGGGACATTAAGGCTGTGGATGGGGTGACCTTCTTCATCCGTCGTGGGGAGACTCTGGGCCTGGTAGGGGAGTCGGGGTGTGGCAAATCCACCACCGGCCGGGCCATTCTCCAACTCTACCGGCCCACCGGGGGCTCTGTCCGCTTCGACGGCCAAGAGCTCACCACCATGAAGGGCCGGGAGCTCCGGCACATGCGCCGGCGCATGCAGATGATCTTCCAGGACCCCTACGCGTCGCTCAACCCACGCATGACCGTGGAGAACATCGTGGGAGAGCCGTTGGAAGTCCACGGCATTGCCCGGGGCAAGGCCAAGCGGGAGCGGGTCCAGGAGTTGTTGGCCCAGGTGGGGCTCAACCCGTACTTCATCAACCGCTACCCGCACGAGTTCTCCGGTGGTCAGCGCCAGCGCATCGGCATTGCACGCGCGCTGGCCGTGGACCCGGATTTCATCGTCTGTGATGAGCCCATCTCCGCGCTGGACGTGTCCATCCAGGCCCAGATCATCAACCTCCTGGAGGACTTGCAGGCGGAGCGGGGGTTGACCTACCTCTTCATTGCCCATGACCTCTCGGTGGTGCGCCACATCTCCGACCGGGTCGCGGTCATGTACCTGGGCAAGATCGTGGAGATGGCCGACCGGGATGAGTTGTACAAGAACCCCTTGCACCCGTACACCAAGGCCCTCCTCTCCGCGGTGCCCCTGCCCGATCCCGATGTGGAGGCCAAGCGCAAGCGCATCATCCTGGAAGGGGACGTACCCAGCCCCGCGAATCCTCCCAAGGGGTGCAACTTCCACACCCGCTGTCCTCACGCCATGGACATCTGTCGGGAGCAGGAGCCCGCGTTCGTTGATGTGGGAGGGGAGCACTTTGTCGCGTGTTTCCTCTACAGTGATAAGGTTGTGGAGGAATAGGGGACGATAAACGGGTAAAACGAGTAACGGTTAACGAAAACCGGTTGTTGTACGCGCAAAAGGCTTCCCTGCACGGGGTGTGGGCATCCCGGCAGGGGGCTTGACCACGTGTGACCAGGTGAGAAACAGGGGTATGGCGGGGTTTGCTCCGCGGTCCCCTTTTCTCAGGAGACTGTATCAGCCAACACACGACAATCCGATGGTACAGTCTCTGCTCGGAGCCCGAATTGCCGTTTGGGCTCGGTTCATGTATAATGGGGTACGTTTCTGGCCCCCAAACACAATTTCCAAGAGCTCCTAAGGGAAAGGAGGAGGAGTGATGAAGCAGAAGCGATGGTTTATGTTGGTGGCCATCCTGGTTATCGCTTCCTTCGTCTTAGCCGCTTGTCCACAGCCGACACCTCAGGTTGTGGAGAAGACGGTTGTGGTGACGAAGGAGGTGAAGGAAGTCGTCACCAAGGAAGTGCAGAAGATCATCACCAAGGAAAAGGTCGTCACGAAAGAGGTGGTGGTGACCCCGACACCGGTGCCGGGTGAGGAGAAGGTGACCCTGGACATCAACTTGGGCACCGAACCGCCGACGGCCGATCCCGCGTTGGCCACGGACACCACGTCTGTGACCGTCATCGAGCAGCTCTTCCTGGGTCTGACCGACTTGGCGGAAGAGGACATGCACGCCATCCCCGAGTTGGCGACCGAGTGGGAGACGCCGGATGATGGTCAGACCTGGATCTTCCACATGCGCAACGATGTGCCGTGGGTGTGGTACAACCCGGCCACGGGCGAGGTGGAAGTGGTGAAGGACGACGATGGAAATCCGCGGGTCGTGAACGCGCATGATGTGGTCTACGGCGTGAAGCGGACCCTGGACCCGCGCACCGCGTCGGACTACGCGTACGTGCTCTACGTGATCAAGGGCGGCGAGGCGCTGAACACCGCGGATCCCGCGGCGGATGACCTGGACGCTCTGCTGGCCGATGTGGGCGTGGAAGCGGTGGATGACTTCACCGTCAAGTTCACCCTGGAATACCCCGCGGCCTACTTCCCCCAGATCGCGTCCATGTGGGTCACCCGGCCGCAACCCGAATGGGTGATCGCGGACAAGGGCGACCGCTGGATCGAGCCGGGCTTCATCGTCACCAACGGCCCGTACGTGATGACCGAGTGGGTCCACGAGGACCACATGGTCTTCGAGAAGAACCCCCACTGGCCCGACTGGGACAAGGTGGAGGGTAACGTGGAGCGCATCTACGCGGTCATGGTCACCGAGGCGAGCACGTCCTTTGCCATGTACGAGAACAACGAGCTGGACACCGCGGGCGTGCCCCTGGACCAGATGGACCGGGTGAAGAGCGATCCGGAACTGAGCAAGCAGCTCACCATCCAGCCCATTGGGTGCACCTACTACTACGGCTTCACCACGCCTAAGGCGCCGGTGGACAACCCGCTGGTCCGGCGAGCCCTCTCTGCGGCCATCGACCGCAAGACGCTGGTGGAAGAGGTGACCAAGGGCGGCCAGATCCCGGCCAACACCTTTGCCCCCAAGATGATCTTCGGCAGCCCCGCGGGTGACCCGGAGATCGCGCCGTGGGCTCTGCCCGAGGACATGGGTGGCTGGGGCTACGACAAGGCCGCGGAAGAGGCCCGCAAGTGGATGGCAGACGCGGGCTTCCCCGATGGCGAAGGCCTGGACATCCTCCTCATGCACAACGTGAGCGAGGGCCATGCCAAGATCGCCCAGGCCATCCAGGCCATGTGGCAATCCGTCTTCCCCAAGGCCAACTTCACCATCGAGACGCAGGAGTGGAAGGTCTACCTGAAGACCATCGGCAAGAAGACGCCGCTGGAGGATATGCCGCACGTGTGGCGCCTGGGTTGGTGCCAGGACTACCCGGATGAGAACAACTGGGTGCACGAGGTGTTCAACCCCGAGCAGGGCGCCAACCGGCCGCGCCTCTCCTTCGACGACCCCTACGTGGGTGACAAGATCAAGGAGTTCAGCGAGACCACCATTACCGCGGCTCGGACGGCCGATCCTGAGAAGCGCAAGGAACTGTACAAGAAGGCCGAGAAGCTGTTGGTGGATGACATCGCAGCCATCGCGCCTATCTACTACTACACCCAGGTGGTGGTGACCAAGCCGTGGCTCAAGCGCCACTGGCATGACACCCCGCACTACGAGACCTGGGTCATCGACTGGGCCGCGAAGAAGGCGGCTACCGGTAAGTAAGCTCTCACGCGGGCGAGGAGACCTCTCCTCGCCCGCGTCTTCCCCTGGTTGACTGTCCAAGTGTTCTTTGTACATCTAGCCCAACGGAGGCGTGGGTTCGCATGACACGTTACATTATCCGACGTGTGTTGTGGTTTATTCCGGTCTTGTTGGCCATCATGGCCGTCACCTTCTTCCTCGCCTACATCACTCCGGGAGGTCCCTTCGACTTTGCCGGGGAAAAGCAACTGCCCGAATCGGTTCGCCAGAATTTGATGGCGAAGTACGGGCTGGACGATCCGCCCCATATCCAGTTCATCCGTTGGGTGTGGAACGCACTGCACGGCGATTTGGGACCTTCTTACTACTACAAGGGGCGATCGGTCAACGAAGTGCTCTCCCAGACGTTTCCCATTTCTGCCCAGTTAGGCGCGTTAGCCCTCCTCTTGGGCCTGCTTATCGGCGTGCCCATGGGCATTATCGCGGCCCTGAAGCAGAACACGTTCTGGGATTACAGCAGTACCTTCATTGCCATCCTCGGTGTGTCCATTCCCAACCTGGTGTTGGGTCCCCTGCTCATCTGGATTTTCGCCCTGAAGTTGGGATGGTTGCCCACGGCTCGTTGGGCTGTGAATTACAAGGAGCTCATTTTGGGCTTCTTCCCACCCCCGGATAAGCTCTGGCCTTTCTTCAAGCACGCGATTCTTCCCGCCGTCACTTTGGGGACAGGTCTTTCTGCCAGTATTGCCCGTCTGACTCGGGCCAGTTTGCTGCAAGTCATCCGGGAGGATTATATCCGCACGGCTCGGGCCAAAGGGCTGCCCGAACGCACGATCATCATCGTCCACGCTCTGAAGAACAGCATGATCCCGGTTGTCACGGTCTTGGGCCCCATGTTCGCGGGCGTGGTCACCGGCTCCCTCATTGTTGAACAGATCTTCGCAATTCCCGGGATGGGGAAGTTCTTTGTCGCCAGCGTGACAAACCGGGACTACCCTGTCATTCTGGGAACCACCCTTCTCTATTCTGTCCTGTTGGTTGTGGCGAATTTGTTCGTGGATATCGTCTACGCGTGGTTGGACCCTCGAATTCGGTACGATTGACGAGGAAGACCGTATTTTGGACTTTGGCCGAACCCTGGCGGCTTGAAGCTTGAAAAGGAAGAAGGGGGACGATATCCTGTCCATCTTCCCTTTTCTTCACCTCTGGGGAGAGATGTTTTGCGTGTGTGGCGGGCGGGCTTCGTCTGCCACACACGCAAAACCCTTTCCTGGCCCGGGCGAAGATGTGCGTCCCACCTTGGGGGCATCCACTGCCCGGGTGTTCTCGAGTTGGGTGAGTCAACCAAGAGCGTTTGTCCAAAGTCCAGTACCCAAAGAAGGGAGGTGAAAACCGTTCCCATCAGGTCTTTTCCCCTGACATTGTTCCATTCAACCCTATTGTGTGTGAATCTGTACTAAGGAGGAGTGCCCATGACTTCTCGATGGTGGCGTATTCTCACGGTAGCTTTGGTTTTGAGCCTTGTGTTGCCTTTGGTCGTGTTTGCTGCCCCTGTAGATCCCAACACGGATGGGGTACTCCAACAAGCCCAGGCAACGGGGGCCAAGCGGTTTTTCGTTATTCTGGAAGGTGACCCCCTGGCTCTGCACTACAGCAAGTTGGGCGCACCCATGAGTATGAGCCGCTCCGACGGCAAGTTGGATGCCTTGGCTCCGGAAAGTCAAGCGTACATTGATGTACTGCGCGAGAAGCAGACCGAGGCGATGCGCGTGATGGAGCGGCTGATCCCGGGCGCTCGGGTAGCCACGTACCGCAATGAGCTGGGCGAGCTGAAGCCCCTCACCTATCAGGTCGTCCTCAACGGGTTCGTGGTTGAGTTGCCCGAGGTGAACCGGGAGAACCTGATCAAACTCTCCCATCTGCCCGGTGTCAAAGCCGTGGTTGTGGAACACCAGCTCACCCTGAACATGGAAGTTGTCAACCCCACCATCGGCGCTCCGGCCGTGTGGGAGCAGCTCGGGGGTGTGGACAAGGCCGGTGAAGGTGTGAAGGTCGCGGTCATCGACACGGGCATTGACCCGAACCACCCCGGTCTCGACCCCACGGGCTACCGGTATCCGGTGGGGTACCCCAAGGGTGACACCCGCTACACCACTCCCAAGGTCATCGTCATGCGCGGGTACTACCGCCCCGACGATCCGCCGGTCGACCCTGCACCCAAGCCGGTACATCCCCACGGCACAGGTGTGGCGACCATTATCGCGACGAACCCCAACACGGTGGCCACCTACAAAGGGGTTGATGTCACCCTGAGCGGTGTGGCCCCCAAAGCATACCTCATGTCCTACCAGATCTTCTACCCCAGTGCCGCCGGTGCTGCTGCCCGCTACGCGTCCGACCCCGAGACGGTCAAGGCCATCGAGCAGATGGTGCTGGACGGCGCGGATGTGGTGAACAATTCCTGGGGTGAGAGCGCGTTTATTCCTCTGAAGCCCGGGTTCAACCCGGTGACGGACGCTCTGGACGCGGCCGCGGCCGCGGGCGTGGTGGTCGTGAAGTCCGCGGGCAACAGCGGGCCCGGTCAGGCAACGGTCGGCGGCAATGACCAGCCGGTGCAGGGGATCACGGTCGGCGCGACGGTCAACACCCGGGCCTTTGGGAATGAGGCCAAAGTGGTCGCTCCCGAACCGGTTCCGGAGATGATCCAGTCCATGTTGGCCGTGCCCGCCGCGTTCGGTGGCACCCTGTCCGAGGACTTCGGACCGGAAGTCTACGTGGATGTGGGACGCATCCATCCCGGTAACGCGAAGGCCTGCGATCCCATTGAGGACCCCAACGGGGAACTGCGCGGCAAGGTCGCGCTCATCTCCCGCGGTTCCTGCTACTTCACCACCAAGGTGAAGCACGCTCAAGAAGCCGGTGCGGTGCTGGCCATCATCTACAACAATGTGCCTTCCGCACCTCCCATCACCATGGGCGGTTCGTCCAAGGATATTACCATCCCGGCCTTCATGGTGGGGAACCTCCAGGGTCTGGCGATGGTCCAGTTCGAACACGAGCATCCGGGCGAGGCCATGGTGGAAGTGGGCGCTCAGACCAAGCGGCTCACGGGCATTGCTCCGCCTGATGTGTTGACCAACTTCTCCAGCCGTGGTCCCGCGTTCCCCTTGAACCGCATCACGCCCGATGTGGTGGCCCAAGGCCAGAACGTGCTCAGCGGTTACGCGGTCACCGGGCAAAGTGAAGAGTTGTGGGAGCCCTGGGCCGGCACGAGTGCTTCCTCGCCCATCGTGGCCGGTGCTGCGGCCCTCCTCAAGGCCGTCCATCCCGATTGGGAGCCCTGGCAGGTGAAGAGCGCACTCATGACCACCGCGAAGCCGCAGGTGTGGTTGGATTACGCTCAGACCCGCCGCGGTGGTCCCATGGCCGTGGGCGCGGGCCGTATCCAGGTGGACAAGGCCGTGGATCCCGGGGTCTTCGTCAAGGTGGTGGACCCCACCGGCGAGATCCCCACGAACCAGTCCGCCATGTTCGGCCTGATGAGCAAGGGCGAGCAGAAGACTCTGGTCCTCGAGTTCTACAGCGCGGTGGACGAGGACATGACCTGGACGCTGAGCCTGAGCAATCCCTTCACCCTCCCGGTGCAGCTCAGCGAGACCACGGTCACTGTGCCGGCGAACGGCAAGGCCACGGTGGAACTCACCTTGGAGATCCCCGACGGCCCGAACGCCGTGCCTGTGGACGATGCGTGGGGCTGTGTGAAGTTCACAGCCGACGAGTATGAGGGTCACCTGCCCTTCTGGGTCCGTGTCCAACCCGACGAGGAAGGCGCGGATGTGCTCCTCATCGACGATGACGGTTCTCTGCTCCAACCTGCGTTCTTCGGTGTGGACACGGCCGATTATCGACCTTACTACGAGAACCTGCTCCAGGAGCTGGGCGTGACGTATGATGTGTGGGATGCGGAGCGACACTGGCTCCAGGGGCCCGGCCTGCCCGATGTGGCCACTCTCCAGAAGTACGACAAGGTCATCTGGTTCACGGGCGATTCCTTCCTGACCTACTACGGTGTGTCCGCGGACGCGACCGACCGCACACGCTTGTTGGACTTCTTCCACAACACACCGGACCGCAAGCTCATCGTGACGGGTCAGGACTGGAGTGGTTACTACAGTAACTTCATGAAGACGTCGGATGGCGGTTGTGTCCTCTGCAGCCTGGGTGTGGCTCGCTGGTCGGAGGACGCGTATGCCCCCGCGAAGATGGCTTCGCCTGTGCGGGCTGCCTTGGGCGAAGGACCCTTCTCCGGCATGCTCCTCGACCTGGGCGGCGTGATGACGCCCACGGTGGAGAGTGGTGCGGGGAACCAGGAGTACGTCGATGGCCTCTATCCTGACCCGGCCGGATCGGCTTGGATGGGACAGCCGGCTATCCGTTCGCTCCTGCCCGCGTCCGACACGCCCACGGAGCGGGTACCGTACATCGCGACCATGCGCGCTGGTGACCCGCGGCTGGAGTGGGTCCTGAAGGGCGCGGCAGACGGGCGGAGCACGTCCAGCAGTCGGGCCATCTACTTCGCGTTCGGCCTGGAGGGCATCAACAACGCGAACACGGATAAGGGCTTTGCTTCCCGCAAGGATGTGCTGGAGCGGGCCTTCCAGTGGCTCGACGATGAGGTGACTCTCTCCGTGAGCGGCCCCACCGAGGTCACCCTGCCCGAGCCGGTGGTCCTCAGCGCGACCATCAGCTCCTCCACGGGCATGACCGAACCCGTCTCCTTCCGCTGGAGCTGGGGTGATGACACGGGCATTGTGCCCACCGGATCCAGCAACATGGCTGCTCACACGTACGCGGAGCCCGGAACCTACACGGTGTGGGTCGAGGGCACGGATCCGTTGGGACACACCGCGGTCGTCTCCACCGTGGTCACGGTGCTCCCGAACCCGGTCCAACCGGTCACCTGGGTCACCGCGACGACAACGGTGGAAACCGTGGCCGACACCTACATCGACGCCTGGGCCGTGCCCTGGATGCCGCCGGATGTGGGTGATGATGTGACCATGAAGGTGCGCGGTAAGAACATCAAGACCGCGCTCCTGGGCTTTGACCTGAGCTCCCTGCCCGAAGGGACCGAGATCCTCTCGGCCCGCCTGAAGGTCTTCGCCACCAACGGTGTGGGCGAGGTGACCGTGGGCGCGTACAACGTCCTGCGCAAGTGGTCCGAGATGAAGGCCACTTGGTGGGAGGCCGATGAAGGTGTGAAGTGGGAGGAACCCGGTGCCAACGGCGCGAGCGACCGGTGCCCCATGCCCGCGGACACCCAGGTGGTGAAGAGCACGGGTTGGGTGACCTTTGATGTGACCAAGATCGCCCAAGCCTGGCTCAAGGGCAAAGGGACCGGCATTGCCCTGCGGGGCGACGATGCTGCTCACGGCGGTGAGTGGAACTTCGTCACCCGCGAGTTCCCCGATTACCACCCGGTGCTGGAGATCGAGTACCGATACCCCAGCGACCTCTCCCAGTAATCGGACCAACACGCTGGGCAACAACAAAGGGGCGATGACCTTCGAGTCATCGCCCCTTTTTGTGTTGGGTGCTGAACTGCCCTGGAGAACCGTTTTTGGTGGAAGTCCGTCCATCAACCACCAAAAACGCTTCCTTCCGCCGTCGAGATACGACGGCGTTTTGTCCGACCATCAGCGCGGATGATGCTCAACAGGAAGAGGCGTCTGAGCGAAGTCTTTGTAGATTTCTCTTTCTCCGGCAAACTGCTGTGCGTGGGTGGGAACGCCGGCTCCCCGCCGAGGTGCAGCCCCCTCCGCCGCCGAGGGGGACTTTCTCTCGCCAACCCAGCAAGGAAGGGCCAACCCGCATCCAGCCCCTTAATCGTCCATCGTTACTCATTACTCGTTAGACCCTGGCCCCGTCCGCGGCTGAGGGATGAACGTCATTCAACGAGAAGGGCCGTTTTTGAGCTAAGAGCTTGTCGATTTCTTTCCCTGAGGGAACTGTTTTGTGAGGTGGGCGG
>JAADDB010000207.1 GCA_013154135.1 Chloroflexota bacterium | reverse complement strand
GGTTGAATCTTGTTCGCCGGCCAGGATCTTCCAGCTCTAGATGTAATCCTGCCGTAACGTTTTGCCGGGGTGAGTGTTCTTTTTCTTGGGGAAATATGCGTTTGGCCCATCGATGCTGCCGTGCGGTCAAACCCTTTTTCACGGGACGCCGGTAGGCGACGGTGTTCGTAGTGGGATATCCGGTATTGGTGCATGGCGTGGGTTCGCCTGTTCGGGATGAGCTTGGCTTTCCGCCGAGCCCTTCCTTCTTTACACATCTGCGAGTAACCCCTTATGGTGGGCGCCCACCATGCACACAAAACTCTCTCTATGCACGGGGCGAAAACGGCGGCGTTCCGCCGAGGTACGGACCCGCCCGCCGCCCGCGTACTAGGGAGTTTTTTCCGCCGAGCCATGTATTACGTGCACAGGAGGCAACATGAGCAGACCACGACTTGTTATCACAGGTGTTTCCGCGTTGACGCCGGTAGGGTTGGATGCGAAGACAACGTGGGAGAATTTGGTCAACGGCGTTTCCGGTGTGGATTATATTACTCTGTTTGACCCTACAGATTACCCGGTGCGCATTGCCGCGGAGGTAAAGGGTTTTGACCCCGCCCGTTTCATGCCCCGAAAGGAAGCCCGACGGACAACCCGGGCCATTCACTTCGCCGTCGCGCTCGGCCGTATGGCCTTGGAGGATGCGGGCTTGGAGATCACGGAGGAAAACGCGGAGCGGGTTGCTGTGCTCATGTACACAGGTGGCGGGGGTATCTCGGATATCTACGATGCCACGTTGGACTTGCTCAACAAGGGACCACGGGGGGTCAGCCCCTTTGTCATTCCCAATGTGATGCCCAACGCGGTGTCGTGTCAGATCTCCATCCGAGAGGGCATTAAAGGTCCTGTGTTGACCGGCGCGGCCGCGTGCGCGAGCGGGAATATGGCCTTTGTGGACGCGCTGCGCCTTCTCTGGTTGGGGGAGGCAGACGCGGCCATCGTCGGCGGAGTGGAGTCGGGCATCAACCCTGTGGCTATTGCCTCCTTGGCCCGGGCCGGTGCCCTTTCACGCCGAAATGACGAACCCCAAAAGGCCAGTCGTCCTTTCGACAAGAACCGGGACGGCTTTGTCTTCGGCGAGGGGGGTGCAGCTGTCATTGTGGAGACCGAAGAGCACGCGCGCAAGCGGGGAGCACGTATCTACGCGGAATTGGTGGGAGGCGCCGTCACCGGCGATGCCTTTCACATCACAGCTCCCCCACCCGGGGGTGAAGGAGCTGCCCGGGCCATGCGTCTAGCCATGGAGCGTTCTCGCATTGCGCCTGAGGACGTGGATGTGATCAGCGCCCACGCGACGTCCACGCCCCTCAACGACGTGGCAGAGACTCAGGCCATCAAGGCCGCGTTTGGGGACCACGCGTACAAGCTGGCCATTACAGCCACCAAGTCCATGGTGGGCCACCTCTTAGGCGGAGCCGGCGCCATCTCCTCCTTTGCCGCCATTATGAGCATATACTCCGGCATCGTGCCACCGACCATCAATCTGGAGGAACCGGATCCGGAATGCGATCTGGATTACGTGCCCAACGAGGCTCGGGAGATGCCCGTACGCGTGGCCTTATCCAACGGATTTGGCTTTGGTGGCCAGAACGCGGTAGTCGTTTTCCGAAAATACACCTAACGACGGGTAAAGGTCCAAAGGAACGATGCCAGGACAGGACGAATGTGTTCGCGCGCACGTATTTGTGAGCGGTCGAGTACAGGGTGTCTACTTTCGGGAGTACACTCGACGCGAGGCGCAGAAAGTCGGCGTTACCGGCTGGGTCCGCAACTTGTGGGATGGACGGGTGGAGGCTGTGTTTGAGGGCCCACGGCACGCTGTAGAACATATGGTTCGTTGGTGTCATCGTGGCTCCCCGCGCGCCCGCGTCGACCGGGTGGAAGTTCGGTATGAGCCTTGTACCGGGGAATTTGACCGCTTTCGCGTGATTTGGTGATGGTGGGGTGTACATGGAGATAATCGTCGGTTGTTGTGGATTCCCGGTGCGACGGGATATGTACTGCCGGGTATTACGCGCGGTTGAAGTGCAGACGACGTTTTACAACTTGCCCCGAGTGCAGACGGTTCGACGGTGGCGGGAGGAATGCCCGCCACCGTTTCGCTTCACAATGAAGGCCTGGCAGCTTATTACCCATCCCCCCTCCTCCCCGACCTATCGTCGTCTGCGAAAACCCCTTTCTGGTGATCCTCAAGCGTACGGGTACTTTCGGCCCACTCCAGAGGTCTGGGCCGCGTGGTTGCAAACACGGGAGATAGCCGAAAATCTCGGCGTCGAGTGGGTCATCTTCCAATCTCCCCGCAGTTTTACCCCTACTGAGGAGCATATCTCCAACCTGCGCACCTTCTTCTCCCGCCTGGAACGAGGATCATGGCGTGTTGGGTGGGAGCCGCGAGGGGATTGGCCTGATGCGGTTGTCGCGAGCATCTGTAAGGAGTTCGGGATTACCCACGTGGTCGATCCCTTTGTCCGGTTGCCGGTTACCCGGGAGGTGGCTTATTTTCGCCTGCATGGACGAACAGGGTATCGGTACAAGTACACGGAGGAAGACTTGAAATGCCTGCTCGACCGGGTTCGGGCATACGAGGAGAGTTGGGTTTTCTTCAATAACGTTTACATGTGGGATGATGCGCGTGCCTTCCAGGCGCTTTTGGGAGAAGGAAGAGTGACGGATAACAGTTAAGGGGAGGAGTGAGGGAATGGCAAGGGCCTCTGGCTGTGGTGGTGCCTGGTCGGGTTGTGCGTCCTACAAAAACTCCTGCTGGGAGTCAACTGTCAGGTAATCGGCTCTTCAGCGATCAGGATGACGTGAATGTCTTGTGGGCCGTGAGCGGGTAATGGGGTGCGGGAAAGAGCGTAGGTAGTAGTACGACCGGTGAGGTAGAATGCCGGCAGCTGGGCTTCCTGGCGAACCCATTCGTCCCATGCGGGGAAAATGTTTTGCGCGTGGACCAGTATAATGAGTGTGGATGGTACGAGGAGAGTTCGCCATACTTTCTGTGAGGATAATTGGAAGACCAAGGTGCCTGTTTCTGCAATGGCCGCATCTGCTTGTGCCAATCCGACGGTGCTGTTAGGTAAAAGGTAAGGGGTGGTTGTCGGGTGAACAAGTTGGATTTCCATCTCCTGGAGTGCTTGTCGGAGTTCGTCTGATA
>JAADDB010000160.1 GCA_013154135.1 Chloroflexota bacterium | reverse complement strand
CTTCCTCCATGGATACTTTCTTTCGCCCACCCGGCATCCGTGGGCCATACGGGCATTTAGCCCTTTCATCGTCAATCGTTACTTGTTCGGAGCCCGGCCAGGGGGCTACTGGGGTTCGGTAGCAAGGAGTTGCGTATAGACCTGGGAATACCCATGGGCCAATAGGTCTTTTGTGTGGTTGAAGTCCCACACGGGGATGGGAGTGGGGCTTTGGAGGTGAATGTACTCGACGGGCACATGCCATGCTTCCGCCAAGGATAACTCCAAATGTACCATCCGGCGGACCATGGTGTCCGTGACTCGCCAGAGAAACGTGAAGGGATTCCGGGTGTCAGGCTGAGTCACTCGGGGGTCAAACACATCAAGGACAACAATGTGCGTGGCACCACGCCGCAGGGCCACTTCTACAGGCACATTGCTCACCACGCCGCCATCCATCAGGCCTCGCCCCCGCACCTTTACCAGCGGCATCCAGGGCACAAGAGCCGTGGATGCCAGGACACCTTCCTGGACGCTCTCCTCCGGGTCGTCGCCGTATACCACCATTTGCAGGCCGTAGATGTCGGCTGTGACCAGTCGAACCTCCGGGCCGGGAAGATCGCGGAAGCGAACGTCGGGGGAGAGCCCGTGTTTTTCCAGGAAATGCCGCAATCGGCTTTGGTGTTTCTCTGCCCCGTGAAAGAAGAGGAGGTCTATCAGCATCCGCCAGGAGGGCGGGGGAAGCAAGTTCGCCCCCTGCGCGTCCAGCCACACGTGTTCCAACCGTTTTGCCGCCTCTTCGTCCCCGCCATAAAGGGACCACAAGGCCGCGTTCAGCGCGCCGGCAGATGTCCCCACGACCCATTGGAATTTCCATCCCAATTCTAGCAAAGCGTGGAGACCTCCGACCTGCAGGGCTCCCCTGGCCCCGCCTCCGCTTAACACTAAGGCAACACGTTCGGTTTCGGACATGGCGATCGGTGAGTTGGATTTGGAACTGGCCCATATGCCGCGGGGCAGTGTGTTGTCAGTGGGGTCCAGTTGCCCGTGCCGCTAGTGTACAACTTTCCGTGTGTTTAGCCCAACTTCTTCCACGGATATTCGTTGATGATGTACGCGCGCATGTAACCTCCCTTGGATTCCGCGTTGAGCAGGCCTTCGACGACCTCGGGGGGCACGTCGAAGTAGCGGTACACGCCCGTGCGGTGGAAGGCCACGTCCAGGATGCGCTTGTCCGCGTCGTAGCCCACCGCGCGGATCATGCTGGACTCCACGCCGTACCAGACCATGCCGTCTTCCTGCACGGCCCGCTGGACGTGGGCCATGAACTTGCGCGCGGGACGCACGCGCAGGATAAGGCGGCCATCCTTGTCCGTGGTGACCTCCACGGTGATGTCGTCCAGCCGATAGCGGTCCGCCTTATCCGTCGGCGTGAGGGTGATGAGGAGTTCGTCGCGTTTGGGGTTGTGCTCCACGCTCATTTGACTGTTTCCTCACACATGGTTGGGTATAGGTCGTTTTTTGGTTTGGGACGGGTTGGCATTTTGGGACGTCGCGTCGTCCTTACGGTGGCTGCGGGGGTGAAAGTGCGCGTTGGTTTTCAGCATGCGCCATAGGTCCCGGGCCCAAGGGTCGCGGCCGGTGGCATCGGGGTTGTAGCGGTCCAGATGCCAGCGTTGGGGGTTGTTGATGATGTAGCGGCGGATGGCGTTGAGCGCGCGTTCGTTGCGGATGATGTGTTCGTAATAGTTGCGTTGCCAGACGCGCACACCGGGCGTGCCGCGACGCGCGTTGATGCGTTTGGTGACGATGGATTTGAAGCCGGCAACGAAGGAACCCAATGAACGGGGTGGCCGATGTAGGGGCGCACGGCCGTGCGCCCCTACATCGCGATGTGCGTTTTCATTGTATCCGGCCGGGGCGTCCGTTGCCACGATCCAAACGATGCCGTGGATGTGGTTGGGCATGACCACGAATTCGTCGGGGAACAATTCAATCTCGGCGCGGATTTCTGCAGAACGCATCCATTCTTCCTGCACGATTTCGCCGTATTCGTTCAACACCATTTCCCCCTCCATCACGCGGCCGAAAAGGGAGGCGCGGCCGTGGGTACAGATGGTGACAAAATACGCGCCGGGCTCGGAATAATCCCACCCCTGTAGGCGGATGGATTTACGACGTCTTTTCACTGCCATTTTACTCTACCTCCACATTCACTGGTTCCAGGTGAAATTCCACCCGGTATTGCATCAGTGAAATCCTGCGGTCGTTCACGCCTTCCAGGCTATAGAGCAGGTTCTTCTCCACATCGGCGGCAATGATCAGCCCGTAGACTTCTTCGTTCGGCGCGGCCAGATGGCGTTTGATCCACCCTATGTAGCGCAACACTTGTCCCAACGTCCGGTCGGCCGCGCGGTCGCGCTTTAGTTCCACCACCAGCCAGGCAGGACGTTCCTTGTGTCGCGCTAGGATGTCAATCCTGCCCACGCCTGTGGGATACTCGTAGCCAGCCAGCTCGTCATCCGGTTCTCTGTAAATCGTCCACTCGCGGCCCAATTCGGTTTGATCCCAGTTTGTCACGAGGAAGTCGTGTAAGTGGCGCTCAAGCCGAAACCGCTGCTCTGACGCCTCGACGGTCAGCGCCGTCCCCTCAATAGTCGGGCCTTCTTCCTCCTGTTGAACCAACTCCCACCACAGCCAGTCAAGCGTCCACAGGTCAATGTTCAAGGCCTCTGAGAGCCGGAGGAACAGATCGTTGATCAGGGCATACTTTTGCCCCACGCTCATGCCCCGTTCGAACTGCGGCCAGATGTCCAGAATCTTGAGACCGCTCTCCGAGGTGTTGTTCCAGACACCGTAGCGCTCCGGGTACACTACTAACAGGATGGCGGAAGCCAGGGCTTTGCCCAATCCCCTGATGCGGCTCAGCGCGTCGTCAAAACGATGGGCCAGAGGCTGTTCCTCGTCCAGGAGCACGGCGAGCGTTTGGCGGAGCGCGTCCATGTCCGCGGTAAGGCGTCCTGCCTGGCGATAGAGGCCGGTCCAGTGCTTGTTGTTTCCAAAGTAGAGGAAGGAACGAAAGTCTTCCTCGGTTAGATCGGGAAGGAGGGCGGGGGTGAAAATGGGTTGGTAGCGGGCGAATACCTCGTCACGGGCCTGTATGTTCGCCACGAAATCGGGTCGTTGTCTGGCCTTGGCTAGGATGGAACGCAGTTGTTCTACAG
>JAADDB010000200.1 GCA_013154135.1 Chloroflexota bacterium | reverse complement strand
GTGCCCAGTGCACGGCCTCTTGCATGTTCATCATGTACTCCACCATGTGCCAATCGTCTGTACGGCCGTCGATGCGAAGCGGTCGGGGCATGTGGGGCACAAGGAAGATATGCTCGTTCGGACGGATGCGCACACGGCGGGATCCGTCCACAAAATAGCCCGGGACATAGACGTGGCCGTCCCACGTGTAGGCAATCGCGCCGGGCCAGCGGAGCGTGTAATTGGCCAGGAAGGGCGAGGACAGTTCCAGATTTTCATATCTTACCCGGCGCTCGAACATCCATTCTTCAACACCATCCCCATCTACATCCTGGGGCCAAACCGCGTGGTTCACTCGGCTCCCGTAGCCGGCTCCTTGTCGTCCTCCGCCGGCCAGCATAACGGGCTGAATGCGACGAAGGGTATGACGGATGGGTTCGTAGATGTGTAGCTGGCTCACATGCCACGCACCACTGCCTGAAAAGTCCACGGTGATGAGGTGAAGCACACGGGCGCCCTCCCGACCTTCGGGTCTCCACAGGAGGCGCGTTTTCAGATCTATGCGGTCGCCATCCAGACACCACGTGACCTCATCCTGTTCGCTGCGCCACAGGAGGCGGTCGTCTTCGTCGAACACGGCCAACCCCACAGGCCCGTTCGGCTTCCAATCCTCGGATGTGCCGTACACCGGGTGCATGAAAAAGTCCACCAGCCATTCCCGACGCCCATCCCCGTCCACGTCCACGTGAAGGACGTTCTGTACACGCATCTCCACGCGCTTCGCGGGATATGGGGCTTTCCCCGAGGGGGGAAACGCATAAAAGGGTCGCAACTGTTCAACCCACCGCTCAAAGCGCCGGGGAGGGACGGGCTCTTGTGCGGGTTCTGTCCACGTGCGCGTGGCTTCATATCGTTGAAGGCGGGAGTTCCACACGTAACGGTCCACTTGCCACGTATCTGCCCCGTCCTCGGTACTGTAGATCACATCCACTTCCCAATGGCCGTCCCCTTCTGCGTCGCTGAACCGAACGCCTTTGGGCCCCGCGTAGTACAGGACAGGCCTCATGTGGGCAAACCATCGGGGATCGTCCTTGTACACGTCCCCCCAATAGCCCCCAACGAAAGGAAACGTCCGATGAGAAAGGATCAGAGGCCAGGCCCAGGGTAGTCCCAGGGAGAAGGGGTAGGTGGGGGAAGGCGCGGGTTCCAGGAGGATGTCGGGATAGCCGTCGGGTTCCAGGTCGACGACGCGCATGCGCACCACACCCGGTACGGATTGAGGGCCTAAGCGCGGGGTATATGTGCGCTCACCTAAGGGTATAAGTTGCATGTGGACGTCTGTGTCTTGAGGAAAAGGACCATTCTCCACAGACCCCACAGGCCAGCGGTACACGAGCAGGGCCACCGGTTCCCCGGATTCTTTTAGAGGGGCAACCGCATCCGCGAGAAGATGGGCTCTCGTCGGCAACACATCCTCAGGAACCAAGTGGATCGGCAAGGGTGTGGGGGTCGACAAGGGCGGCAGGACGACCGGCCATGTGGGGACAGGCGTTGGGGTGAAGGTGGGTTTAGGCGCGCGGGTGGGCGGAATGTTGGGCGTTGGGGTAGGGACGCGGCGGGGCGGGGTTGGGGGGGGTAAGGGGGAGAGAGGGCTGGACAGGTTGAACGTGGGCGTGGCCGGAGGATGCTTCGTCCCCGGTACGGTTTGGGTGCAGGCGAGTACCAGGAGAAGCAGGAGTGTTGTCGGTAGTTGGCGAAACAGATGCTTCCATCCCCGCATGGCGTTTCCTATGGCGAACCTTCAACCGGACCACGAATGCCCCGCAACCAGAACTGATCCTGAACGGGCAGGGTACGCCCATCTAAAGGACAGACGTTTTCCGCGCCCAAACGTTCCATGTTGTATCCATACCAGGGATAAAACGCGATGCTTTCCGGATGAGCCAAGATATCCCTCTCCATTGCTGTGCAGGCGGTGACAAGATCTCCTGTCCGGAGGTAGGTCTCCCACAAACGCCGCGCGGCCTGTCGGTAGGGATTCTGGGACGCCTGGGCCGTCGCCTCCAAGTCCACCAATACCGCGTGGGCCTGATTTTCCCGTCCCAGGGCGAGCAACGCCAACATGCGCTCGATGCCCACATAAGCAAGCAGGCGCGAGCGATGGGGCTGTGGGGGAAGCCACTCATCTTCCTCACCAGGAAAGGTGTCCGGCGCGTCCCAGGCAGTCTGCAAGCCTACCCACGCGTTGGCAGCTAAGCCTTCGGCCCTCTGCCATTCCCGGTTCGCCAGAGCCCAGTTCGCATCCAGCATGAGGAAATATGGGTGATCGCTTGCCTCCGGCACGTCTGCGATAATTTGATAGGCTCCGTGCCGCCAAGCCAACACGAGCGTGTGTTCGCGTTGCAGCCCCGCCCCGACCGAAGCCACAATACCCCCGCGCACCAGGATATCCACCAACCCGTTGCCATCCCAATCGCGCATCTCCACCCGGGCAAAGGCCATGACCACAGGGTGGGCCATGAGATACCGCCAGACTTCTCCACCCCACTGGCCAATCCACACCTGAACAAAATCGGTGTGCGCGCCGCGTATTTCTGACAGGAAGACGACTTCAGCTTTCCCGTCGTTGTTCGCATCCGAAATGGAACGCACGCGCACCAGGCTCAGCCGCATATCATTCTTGCCGGTCAGAACAACTCGCGGCGCCCAGAAGGCCTGCTCCTGTTCGAAGAGGACGCCAATATACGGACACTGGGAGGCAATCCCGCATTGCTCCCCCACCAGAGGGACGAACACGAGGAGTTCCTCCTCTCCATCCCCGTCCAGGTCGTCATGGACACCGACCACTTGCGGTATACGATCCGATGTAAGTCCCTCCCAAGCCTGGGTGACCGCGGCCAAGTACGCACGCTGAACCGCGCCCAAGTCCCCGTGGAAGCGATTGACCAGGTGGGTGACTAGACGGAGATAGTAGTCCTGGAGCCGGGTGGAGGAACGTGGGGGTTTAGGTAGTGGTGTGGTGACAGGCGTCAGGATGCGGGTAATGACGTCGGAGGGCAAAGGGGATGGCGTGGGCCAGAGGGCCGGGGACGGTGAGGGGGATATCCGGATGGGCAGAGGAGAAGCAACGGGTATGGGCCCTGGTGTGGATGTCGGAGGAGGCGTCGGGGTTGGAGGCATGAGGGGAGAAGTGGGCGGTAGAGTGATAGATTGGGCGCTTTCTCGGATGGCAGTGGGGAA
>JAADDB010000311.1 GCA_013154135.1 Chloroflexota bacterium | reverse complement strand
GCCAACCCCTTAATCGTTACTCGTTAATCGTCAATCGTTACTCATCCCTCCTCCCCCTACTCCACCGTGGGCGGATAGGCCGGGTTGTCGTCGTCCAACCAGTGGCGGGCTGCCTCGGGCAGGTGGGCCAACGGCGCACGCTGGACGGTGCAGGGGGGCAGGGCTTCCAAAAAGAGCCTGCCATATCGTTTGGATTGGATCCGCTTGTCCAGAATGACCACCACCCCTCGGTCCGTTCGGCTGCGGATGAGGCGGCCAAACCCCTGTCGGAATTGCAGAATCGCTTGAGGGACCTGGTACTCGTGAAACGGGTTCTCATACGTCTCCGAGCGGGCCTGGACAATGGGATCCGAGGGGACGGCAAAGGGCAAACGGGTGATGACCAACACGCTCAGCGCTTGTCCCGGCACATCCACCCCTTCCCAGAAGGAGCGAGTCCCCAAGAGGACGGAGCGCTCTGTCTGGCGGAAGTTCTCCAGCAACTGGGAACGTCCCCCCATCCCCTGTTCGTAGACGGTGATGCCGGCTTTTTGGAGCTCCTGGCCGATGGCCTCACTGGTCCGGCGCAGCTGGCTGTACGAGGTGAAGAGAACCAACATGCGGCCGCCTGTGGCTTTGGCCAGCTGGATGAGGGTGCGTTCCACGGCCTCCTGATATCCCCGCTGGTTGGGTTCGGGGATGTCCGTGGGCAGGTAGAGGAGGGTGGAGGCCGCGTAGTCGTAGGGCGAGCCCAGGGAGAGTTCTTCCGCTTCCCACGCGCTGAGCCGGTCGCGCAAGTAGTCGAAGGTCCCCCCTGTGCGCAATGTGGCGCTGGTGAGAATCACCGAACGTTTTTGATTCCACAAGTGTTGGGCTACCAACTCCCCCACGTGGAGGGGCGCCGCGCGCAGGGATACCTTCTCCGATGTCCGTTCGTACTCCAGCCAGTAGATGTAGTTGTCCAAGGGTTGGCTGACAAAGCGGGTGATCTGTTGGGCGACCTCGCTCAACCGGTTGGCCATGCCCCGCACATCCGTGGCCAGGTCGAGCAGTTCCTCTGAGCCCGGAGTTTCCGCGTAGAGTTCCAAGCGCCCGGCGAGCCGCTCCAGGGTTTCGGTCATCTCGCGGATGTGTTCCCACGCGCGCTCCCAGGAGATGTCCACATGGGCCCACAGGGGCTGAGCTCGGTCCGCGGGGGTGATGCGGATACGTTGGGCGTACGGGCTCGGTCGGTCGGTTCCGTGCTCCCGCGCGTATCGGGTGACATCCTGCCAGAACCGTTCCAACGTGGGGTGCAGCTGCTGCATCATCGCGGCGACCTCGTTCAACAGACTGCTCATCTCCGTCATGCGCTGCATGCCCAGCAGGAGGGGGGAGACGTGACTTTGCAGGCGCTGGAACAGGCTGCGGCTTTGTGGAGCTTGGGGGTTGTAGATTTCGTTCAACAGCCCTTGGAGCGCGCTCCGGCTGACGGTGTAGCCCAACTGTTGGGTCACCGCGTTTTCCAAGTGGTGGGCCTCGTCCACGATGAGGTGTTGGTACGCGGGGATGGCCCTTTGGTCCACGCCGATGTCGGCCAGGAGGAGTGCGTGGTTGACGATGATGAGGTGGGACCGCTCCGCGCGGTCCTGGGCCAGGAAATAGAAGTCCCCGGCTTCTTGGCAACGTTCCCGGCTGCACGTGTTCGCGTCGCTGGCCACCTGGGGCCACAGGTGGGACTCCTCCTCCCGGGTGAGCCCCAACTCGCTCACATCTCCCGTGCTCGTCTGGCTGAGCCAGACCAGCAGTTTGGCCGCGAAGGTGATCTCCTCCTGGGAGAGTTCGGGGCGTTGGATGAACTCGTGCAGGCGGCGGGCACAGAGGTAATTCCCCCGGCCCTTGAGGACGGTGGCGTAGAAGTCAAAGGGCAACAATTCCCTGAGGATGGGCAGGTCTTTTTGGAACAGCTGGTCCTGCAAGTTCAGGGTGTGGGTGGCGATGACCACGCGTTCCTGGTTTTCGTGGGCAAATGTGGCCGCGGGGATGAGATAGGCCAGGGATTTGCCGGTGCCTGTGCCCGCTTCTACCAGCAGGTGAAACCCCTCGTTGAGCGCGTGGGCCACCTCTCGCAGCATGTGGATCTGTTGGGGACGGTATTCGTACTGGTGAAATACCTGGGCCAGTTTGCCTTCCTCCTCCAGCAGGTGGGCCAACGCGTCTTCGTCGATCGCGATGTAGTCCTCCTTCGGGAGGAGGACCGGAGCGGTGACCGGCGGGGCAAAGGGGCTGTCGCTGTGAAGACGGGGTTTGAGGGGCAGGATGTCCTCTTTCCGTTTCAGCCCCAACCGTTGGTGTTCTTGCCACATCCAGGTGAAGAGGGGAGCGTAGCGCCACGGGTGTCCTTCCAGCAGGTGCATGATGGCCCGGTGCACCGGACGGGGGAGGAGGACCCCTCGTTGGAGGAGGGCGGTGAAGAGGAGCGCGGTCGCGCGCGCGTCGTGCAGGGCTCGGTGGGCTTCTTCCAGGGGAATCTGGAGTTGTTGGGCCAGGTGGCCCAGGTTGTAGCGCTTGAGCCCGGGGAGCAGGATGGTGGCCAAGTCAAAGGTATCGATGAGGGCACCCCTTGGGTACACGCCGTGACTGCGCAGGAAATTCACGTCGAAGGCCACATTGTGCCCCACAATGGGGGCCGGGCCGATGAAGCGGGCCACCTCCTCTCGCACCTGATGCCACGGAGGTGCGTTGAGGAGCATATCATTGTCAATGCCTGTCAGTTGGGCGATGCGGGCAGCCAAGTGACGGCCGGGGTTGACCAGAGTTTGATATTCCTCCAGAATCGTCCCATCGGCCAGGAAGCGAACGGCTCCAACCTCGATAATCGTATCCTTGTCCGGGTCTAGCCCTGTTGTCTCCAAATCCAGCGCTATAAAAGGTGATTGTAGGTTCATAGGCGTATACCTGTAAGGCTATCGGCTGAATGGCGGACGGAACTCCGAGGATATGGGCACCGGCCGGAGCCGTTTTCTCCCTGTTCCTCACGCAAATCGCGTGGCCGGCATGGGCAGAGCGGGTATGCATTTCCTAACGCGTATGGCACCAGGTGGCCTGGCCGCCGCCCGACGCGACACGGCCCCGTCCGCGGCCCACTTCCTGCCGACCTCTGTTCGCCCGTCGAGGTATCTGGCTGTATTGTAGCACCCTTCCCCCATTGGGCGAATATTTGCAGCAGGACCTGGCACACTGGAGTTGAGACAAAAGACACTGGCTGGCGAACGAAATTCAGCTGCTCCTCGGCGGGCAACGGCATCCTCGCCCTGTTTTGTCCGAAGTCCAATGACATAGCGCCGGTACCGGTCCCCAGGACCTAATTTGATCAGAGCCGGAAGAGCCGTGTATACTCCCTGGCGTGGGAGGCTCGTATGAGCTCGGATATCCGACACCGGGAAGAGAAAGAGGTGCAGGAGCAAAAGATGCTGAAAGCCGTTGGTCTGGAAGAGGCGTACAACCGTCTGGTGAGTTGGTTGCCCGCCTCCCTACGTCAAGGGGAAATGAAGCGGTTCGTGAAGTTCGCGACGGTGGGCGCTGTGGGCATGGTGGTGGATCTGAGCATCCTCAACCTTCTCCACGGCCTGTTGGGACTTCACCTGCTTGTGGCCAACACCATCTCCTTTTCCGCCGCGGTTATCAGCAACTTCACCTGGAATCGCTTGTGGACGTTTCCGGAAAAGCGGGACCAGCCGATGTTCAAGCAGTTGTTCCAGTTTGCCGTGGTGAGCGTTGTGGGCTTGCTCATCAACAATTTCATCCTGTGGAAGATGTACCACGTGCTTGCCCCCCACTTGGCTCCGCCGTGGGACTACAATGCCGCGAAGATCTTTGCCATAGGTGTGGTCCTCTTCTGGAACTTCGGCGCCAATCGTTTGTGGACGTTCCGCTAGTGCCGCGAGTTCTGTCACATCCCGGGCAGCCGTCGCCTCCTCCACCAGAGCGAAACGTGGCTAGCGCTCCGCGGTTTCGGCCCAGGTGATGGTCCAATCCCCCTCCGCATCGTACGTGTAATGGCCAAACGCGACGGTCCCGCGGCGATCCGCGTCCAGGGCCCGGGGAAGGATGACGGCCACATCGTCGACCAGGGGGATGTCGGAGAGCTGGGTCAGGGGGATCCATTCCGGAGTCCCCTCCTCAGAGGGGTGGACGTGGGTGGTTCGGGCATCGGCCAGGAAGACGAAGAGCATCACCCCCACATCCGTGCCGGGGTCGATGTGGAGGACAGCACGCAGGCGCAGGTTTTCCACCTCCGGCCCACCTTCCTCGTGGATCTCCCGGAGGGCTGCGGTCCACACGTCCTCATCCCGTTCCACGTGGCCGCCCAGGCCGTTGTACTGATGGGCCCACAGGCGTTTGTCCGGTGCCCCGCGCAGGAGCAGCACACGGTCGTGGTGCAGGACGAAGGAGAGAACCCGCGGGATCACCTGCCAGCCATGTCTGCCGGATTGGGTGCCCTGGATATCTCCCATCAGCCGTTCGCCAGGATGGTGGGGATGTAGTGTTTGTGCTTCTTGGGTGGGGCTTCCCGGTATCGGTAGTACAGCCCCCAGCCGTTTTCTTCCTTCCGGGTCCAAAAGACGTGGGCTCGGCCTTGGGGATCGCAGGTCAGGGCGGTTTCTTCCACACCACTGATGTGTCGGTCCAGGGCTTCGGCCATGTGCCAGACCCCTTTCTTCCCCGGGGTCCAATAGCGGTACGCGAGGGTGTTCATGTCCTGCCAGAGGACGTGCACATGGCCGGTGGGTCCGGCGGTGATTTGGGGCGCGTAATTGCGGCCGGTGCGGGTCAGCGCGATGGGGCGGGTCCAGGAGGCATAGCGGCCGCGCGCGTACCCCACTTCCAACCGGTTCCCCCACTGTTCCTGCCAAACCACGTGGATGGTGCCATCCGCGGCGCCGGTCACTCGCGGGATGGAGGAATCGGTCCGGGGGGAATCGGAGATGTTCTCGGGCAGGGTCCAGCCCGCGGGAGTCATCTGCGTGTGAAAGATGTCGTCCCCCGCGCCTGTGGGGATGGGACTTTCCCACACCAGGTGAAGGCGGTCTTCCCCGTCGAAGGCCAGGGCCGGGCGCCAGCCACGGACCCCCGGAATGGGCGCGTTGATCCAGTAGCCTTCGGGATTGTACGCGTGGTAAATGCTGGGGAATCCGGGCGTGTCGTCCTCCCACACCGCGTAGAGCAATCCGTTCTTGGAGACGGTCAGGTAGGGGTTGTGGGAAAGGCCGGGGGTGCGGGATATCTCATAGGGGAAAGCCCAATACGGGTCCACGTACCGGGTGTAGTACACCTGATACCGCCCCGCGAAGCTGTGGACAAAGATCACGTGCAGTGTGCCTTGAGCATCCATCACCGCGCTGGGTTGAGTGCCCACGAACATGCGTTGGGGATCCGTCCATCCATCCCCTTCCTGTCGGGAATACCACAGCCAGTTGTTGCTGGTCCACACGAGGTGCAGGGTTCCGGAGGGGTGAACCATGGCCTGGAGAAAGCGGATCGGTTCGGAAAAGGCATGGATGCGTTGGGGGTCGGACCACGCGTGGGCTTCGGCGTATTCCGCCTTGGATTCATCGAGGGGCATTTGCATGACTTCGTCCAGCAGGGGTTCCTTCGGTGATTCGCTTGCCTGATGTTCCTGTTCGCTTACTTCGGTGGTCATGGCCTACTCCTTAGATGCTTTGCGGTGTGTTCTCACCGGTTCCATCCGTGTGGGGTTCGCGCCTCGCCGTGGGTATCCGATGGGTTTAGCTCCTATGGGTAGTAACGTGTATTATAGGAGAATTTTTCTTCGAAGGCAATTTGGTGAAGGGGAAGTAGGGGGTAACGATTAAGGGGTTGGTTGGAGGTTGAGAGTGTGATGCGTGATGAGTAAGGGAGCCGGCCATGCACTTTACAGACGATGGTTCAGCCCGCGGGCCCTTGTCGTTCGCGAGCTAGGGGCCAATCCCCAGGAAATGCAAAAGCAACCAGGTGCCGGCTAAGGTGACGGTGATGAGAACCGCAGGAATGCCTCGCTTGAGGAACTCCGAGTAGGTGATGGGATATCCCGCGCGTTCGGCTATGCCCGCGGTGACCAGGTTGGGCGAGGAGCCGATAAGGGTTCCGTTGCCGCCCATGGCCGACCCCACGGAGAGGCAGTAGTAGAGGGCTTTGTCCTCGGCCCCGGGGATGTGGCCCGTTAACGTGCCTACCACCGGTAACATGGCCGCGGTGAAGGGGATGTTGTCCACTACCGCGGAGAGGAAGGCCCCGCTCCACATGATGGTGAGCATGGCCAACGCCTTGTTCTGCCCCACAAAATGCCCGATGGCCTGAGCTACCATGTCTATAATGCCCACCTCGCGCACGGCTCCAATGACGATGAACAGGGAAATGAAGAAGACCAACGTGGTCCAGTCCACCGCTTCGATCATCTCCTCAATGTCCAACCGGACCCACAGGAGGAGAACCGTGGCCCCCACCAGCGCGGTCACCGCGGGCTCAACGTGCAAGTGTTCGCCCAGGATGAAGAGGAGGAGCATCCCCGCGCCTACCCATCCGGCCTTGCGCAAAGCCACCGGGTCCGTGATGTGCGCGTGTTCGGCCAACTTTTGCACCAGCTCCGGGGAAAGGAGGGTCGCGGCCTTCAACTCGTGTCGGTACACCCATTCGCTGTACAGGATCAGGCCCAGGAAGGCCAACAACACCCCCGGCGTCAGGTGGAGCAGGAAGTCGTCAAAGGAAATTCCCGCGTAGGAGCTGATGAGGATGTTCGTGGGCGTGCCGATCAGGGTGCTGACCCCGGCCACGTTCGAGGCCATCACCTCGGGGATGAGGAGGGCCAACGGGTTCATGCTCAGGGCTAGGGCGATCTCCACAGAAATAGGGGCCATGAGCAACATCGTCGTCACGTTGTCCAAAAACGCGGAGGCCACGCCTGTAACAGCCATGAGGATGGGCAGGAGAACCCACGCTTTCCCCCGGGATACGCGGTACGCTTTGAAGGCCAGCCACTGGAAGAGCCCGGTCCGTTCCACAATGGCCACGAAGATCATCATCCCCATGACCAGGAAGATGACATCCCAATCCACGTAGTGCACCGCGGCCTCGAAATCGAAAATGAACAAATCGGGGAGGAAGAGCCGGCCCAGGTAGCTGACCAGGAAGATCAGGCTGGTGCCCACCAGGGCGGCCATGGTGTTGTGAAGTCGTCCGCTGGCGATGAGCCCCAACATGAGCAGGAAGATGCCCAACGTGGCCCAGAAAGCCAGGGTCTGGCGGCGGTTTAGACGGACGGGCGGGAGTTCCACCGGTTGCCCGGCCATGAGTTGGTGATGGGCATCCGGGGGCAGGCTGAGCTTTTGGTCCGTGTAGTGCGCGCGGCGGAACAAAAGGTGTGCGTCCTCTGCCCGGGGGTCTGGGACTTCCAGGACAAAGCGTCCATCCTGTTGGGTGTGGGTTTCCGCGGTCGGGCGATTGTCCTGAAGCAGGGTTACCCGCACATCCGCGATGGGGTGACCGTTTGTGTCGTACACCTCGCCCACGATCACCGGCCCCCGTGCGGCCGTGGGACGGGAAAGGAGGGGCCAAAGGAGGAGAATCCCCAAGCCCAAAAGCCACATCCAGCGGAGCCACCTGGTTCCCGGGTAGAAGCGCCTTTCACCTGGATAACCCGCCCGTGGGTTCATGCGTCCTCCTCGCCGACCGCGATGAGTTCCGCGCCCAACTCTTGCCGGACTCGGCGGGCAAACGCGCTCAGTGCGGTCTCCTCGAACACATTTCCCTCGTGTTCCCGTCGTGGGCGTCCGATGATCACGTAATGGGCCCCCACTTCCTTGCCCAGCCGGATGATCTCATCGGCCACATTCCCCTGGCGCACCACCGTGTGCACGGGGATGCCCCGTTGTCGGGCTTTGGCTTGGACCGTGGCCAGGATGAATTCCCCCATCTCCCGCATGTCCTCGGACAGGGTCTGAACCCGGCTGCTGCTGGTGTGGCTGAGGAAGTCCAGGTTGACCACGTAGAGGAGGTACAGGGGTTCACCGGTGGTTTCGGCTAACTCCAGGGCCTTTTCCACGGTTTTCTGACTGCGAGGGCCACCTCGGATGGCGCAAACAATGCCGCTCATGGTTCTTCCTTCCCTTTTCTTTCGTGTTCCCTCCACCCATTTCCCCCATTTCTTGCGTATGAATACAATGCAAACAATGGCTCCACACCCCTGGGAAACCTGGTTTTGCGTGGGTGGCGGGGGAAATCCGTCATCCACGCAAAGCCTTTTCTGGCCCGCCGCGAGGGCGTGCAAGCCCCGCGGCCGTGCAGATCTGTCTGCCCAGGTATTGCTGGGTTTTGTTAGCCAATCAGGACTATGGGTCCGGCAATCGTATATTACGACACAGTAAAGGAGTACACAAGATGCGAAAAGTCAACCGTCCGTTTCTTGTCCTATTCTCGCTCTTCTTCCTGCTGTTCCTCATCTCCTGCGGTGGGACGCAACAGCCAACGCCCACCCAACCCCCTACACCCGAGCCCATTCACACGCCCACGGCCGCTCCTGCATCCGGAAGTGCGTCGGGTGAGTACACTTTGGCCGCGGAACAGGATTCTAACATCCCGGGCGTTCCCGCGGGTCTGACGGAGGACGGAATTCCTTATCGGGGCAACCCCGACGCCTCTGTGGTCATCGAGGAATTTTCCGACTTCCAATGCCCCTTCTGTGGCCGTTACGTGAAGGAGACAGAACCGCAAATCGTGGAGACATACCTGAAGCCCGGCAAAGTGCGCCTCGTCTTCCACCAGTTCCCCTTGCGCAGCATCCATCCCCAGGCCGAACCGGCTGCTCAGGCAGCCCTGTGCGCGGGGGTGCAGGGCAAATTCTGGGCCATGCACGATCTCCTCTTCGAACACCAGGCCGAATGGTCGGGCAAGGAGAACGCGGAGGAGGTGTTCCAGGACCTGGCGGAGAAGATAGGTCTGGACAAAAAGGCCTTCCAGGCCTGTTTGGAGGCCAAGCCCTTCAGCGAGTTCATCGAGAAGGACCGACAGCGGGGGCTGGAGCGAGGGGTTCGGGGGACCCCGGCCTTCTTCATCAACGGGTGGTTCATCGGTGGAGCGGAAGCCTTTGGCACCTTCCAGGGGATCATCGAAAAAGCCCTCGCGGGCGAGCGTCCCACCCCCACGCCCACCCTGTCTTACGCGGATCTCCATCCCTTTGAGCCGAACCCGGAAACCCCGGGCCGCACGTACCTGGGCGACGCCTACATCGGCAGTGGCACCGCGCGTGTCGTCCTCCTGGAGATCTCCGACCCCCTGTGTCCTTACTGCCGCAAGCACCACCTGGAAGTGTGGCCTACTTTCAAGAAGGAGTTCGTGGACACAGGGCAAGTGCGGGTTGTCTACAAACATCTCCTCGGCCGGGGCACAAAATCCCTTGTGCCCGCGGAGGCCGCGGAGTGCGCGGGAAATCAGCAAAAATTCTTCGACTACCTGGACACCCTTTTCGCCCACGTGGACGAGTGGTCCAAGCAGAGTGGGGACACATTGATGGCCACGCTGAAGAAATACGCGGCCGACTTGGGGCTGGACGTGGATGAATTCTCCTCTTGCTTGGAGAACCACGAGATGCGGGAGAAGGTGCAAAAGGACAGTCGCACCATGCTCCAAGCCAACGTGCGTTCCACACCGACATTCATCGTCATCGTGGGCACCCAGTCCCTGGGCCGGATTCCCGGCTTCCTGACCATTGAGCAGTGGCGGGATGTCATGTCCCAGGTGCAGGACGCGCTGAAGACGCTGGAAAACAAGTAAGGCCCAGGGAACATAGACATCCTTTGGCGTGGTGGGCCGGGTGAAAGTCCGGTCTGCCACGCCTGGTTGACATAGCAAGGTTTCCTGGCGAACGGTTTTTGGTGGTGGGCGAACACGTCGGGGCCCCGCGGAGCCGTTCGCGGCGAGGGGATTACCGAGTTTTCTCAGTCCCGCCATCATTACTCGACCACAGATGCGAAGGAGGCAGGTTTATGCGTGTACCTCTGTCCTGGCTTCAAGAATACGTGGACATCACCCTCCCCCCGGAGGAGCTGGCCGAACGCCTGACGTTGGCCGGTCTGGAAGTGACCCGGATTGAGAAGATCGGGGATTGGTGGGATCCGGAGAAGATCCGGGTGGGCGAAATCCTCCGGGTAGAGCGTCACCCCAACGCGGATCGCCTGGTGTTGGCGACGGTGGATTACGGCGCGGATGAGCCCTTGACCGTGGTCACCGGCGCGCCTAATCTCTTCCCCTATGTGGATGTGGAACGCCCGGGGTTGAAGGTGGCCTTTGCCCTGGCAGGAGCTTACCTCATCGACCCTTATGACCCCGAGAGGAAGCGGAAAAAGCTCAAGCCCACCAAGATCCGGGGCATCCGCTCCGAGGGGATGGTTTGTTCCGAGCGGGAATTGGGCTTGTCCGATGAGCACGAGGGCATCCTGCTCCTCCCCGAGGACGCGCCCGTGGGGACTCCGTTGGTGGATTACCTGGGTGATGTGGTCATTGAGTTCGACATCACGCCCAACATGGCCCGCTGTCTCAGCATGACCGGTGTGGCCCGGGAGGTACACGCGGTCACCCAAGCGCCCCTGCACATCGAGATGCCGACCATGCGGGATGAGGGAGAACCGCCGGCCGAAGCCCTGGTGGACGTGGTGATCGAGGACCCGGACCTGTGTCACCGGTACGCGGCCACCGTCATCCGGGACATCCACATCGCGCCCGCGCCCTTCTGGATGCAATACCGGCTCAACCTGGCGGGCATGCGCCCCATCAGCAATGTGGTGGACATCACCAATTATGTCATGTTGGAATGGGGACAACCCCTCCACGCGTTCGACTATGACAAACTCGTGGAGAGGGCAGGGGGGAAGAAGCCCACCATCATCGTCCGTCGGGCCCGCCCCGGCGAACGGATCGTCACCCTCGACGGCGTGGAGCGGGAGTTGGACCCGGACATGTTGCTCATCGCGGATGAGAAGGGCCCCATTGCCATCGCAGGGGTGATGGGCGGCTTGGAGACGGAAGTCACCGAGAACACGCGCAACATCCTCCTGGAGTCCGCGAACTTCGACTACATCAACAACCGACGAACCGCACAAAAACTCAAACTCCCCTCTGAGGCCAGCCGCCGCTTTTCCCGCGGGATTCCCGAGGAGATGGTGCCCGTGGCCGCCAAGCGCGCGTCCGAACTCATGCGAGTCCTGGCCGGCGGGACCATCGCCAAAGGGATGGTGGACAACTACCCGGTGAAGCAGGAACGCATCGAGATCACCATCACCCCCCGGGAGATCGAGCGCCAGCTGGGTGTGGCCATCCCGGTGGATGAGATTGTGGACATCCTCCGGCGGCTGGATTTCCAGGTGACCCCGCCGGACACACCTCACCCCGATGCCCCCATCCGCCTGGTGGCGCCCTGGCACCGCCTGGACGTGCGCATCCCCGCGGATGTGGTGGAGGAGGTGGCCCGCATTTGGGGGTACGACCGCATTCCCGAGACGCTCATGAGCGATGTGTTACCTCCTCAGCGGAGGAATTGGGAGTTGGAGGCGCGCGAGCGCGTGCGGGATATCCTGGTGGCCGCGGGGCTTCAGGACATCATTCCCTATTCCCTGACCAACCTGGAGAATTGCGCCAAGCTCCGGCCGGAGGGTCCGCCCCCGAACCCGGAGGATTACATCCGCCTGGCCAATCCCTTGACCGTAGAGCGCAGCGTCATGCGCCGGACGGTCCTGGTCAGCCTGCTGGAGACGTTGGCCTTCAACCAGCGGTACACCGACCGCCAGGCCCTCTTCGAGATCGGCCGTGTGTACCTGCCCAAGCCGGGAGAACCTCGCCCGGAGGAGCCCTATCGCATCGGCATTGCCCTCATGGGCCCTCGGGACCCGGAAAGTGTGTGGGCTCAGGACCGGGAACCCATGGATTATTACGACTTGAAGGGGGTAGTGGAGGTTCTCTTGGACCGGATGCACCTGGAGGGGGTCACGTTTCACCCCTTGACGGATCATCCCACGTTCGGGCCCAGGGCCGCGGCGTTGATGTTGGACGGCGAACGCATCGGTGTGCTGGGGGAAGTGCACCCGCTGGTGCGGGAGGCGTTTGACCTGCCTCGGGTGCCCGTGTGCCTGGCCGAGCTGGAGATGGCTCCCTTTGTCCAGGCGTACCAGCAGCCCGTGCAATTGACACCCATCTCCACCTTCCCTCCGGTGAAGGAGGATTTGGCCTTTGTGGTGGACGAGGATGTGCCCGCGGAGGAGGTGGCTCGGGCCATCCGCGACGCGGGTGGGTACCTGGTGGTCCATGTGGCCCTCTTCGACGTGTACAGGGGACCCAACATCCCCGCGGGAAAGAAGAGTTTGGCCTTCCGGGTGACGTACCAGGCGCCCGACAGGACGTTGAAGGACAAGGATGTGGAGCGCATCCGTCGCCGGATCGTCAAGGAGCTGGCAAAACGGCTGAACGCGCAGTTGCGCACGTGAGGAAAAGGGGGGATGACCGACGTCCGCCGGTCATCCCCTTCTGTTCTACTTTGTCGGTAACTCCATGTTGCCCTTGGGCAGGGAGATGACCGGTTCCAGGGTGTACGTGGAATCCCCTGTGATGTTGGGCACTTCCATTTCCCACACCTGTTTCCCCATGATGACCCGAAGGGTGAACCCGGGCGTCGGGAGTTCTTCCCGAGGCAGGGCCACCACTTGGAAGGGACTGGTCAGCACTTGGATGACCATTTCGCCGGGTTGGGGCGTCTCCTCTTTGACCCGGATGATGACCAGTTTCTTTTGGACTTGGACGTCTTGGACCCGAATGCGGAATCCCCCGGTCGGTCGTCCGCCCATGAGCGCGACGAAGAGGATTTCCCGGTCCCAATCCACTTCCGGCCAGGAGATGTGCTGAGCCTGGTGTTTCTCCAGAAAGGTCTTCCAGGCCTCAGGACCGGTGATGAGGGCGAAGAGAGGCCCCGTACGGGTGGGCCAGTAGTGACCTTCTTTGATGACTTTGGGTTTCACGCGCACGACTCCTTTCGAAGGTAGTGTTTTCTCCCCGGTGGGTTGGGGGGTTGTCACAACGGGGCGACGTTCGACACCTGTTGGCGTGGTCGGGGCCACAGGTGTCATGGCCGCACATCCGGCGATGAACAGGGCCAGGATGACGAATGCCCATATACGAAGGTATCGCATGAACCGTTTCCCTCCTTATTGCCTGCTGTTTGTGATTGGACTTTGGACAAAACGTCGCGGCTTGCGAATTTCTCCTCAATGTCTGGACGTGCCGAACGTCCTCCCGGTTCCTTAGGTAGTGTGCGGTAAAGGACAGACGGGCTGGAACACCCGATACACGGAGGGATCACCGACGTTCCATCGTTCCCCTCTCAACAGGCGACATGGCTACGACCCTTCCCTGACGATACGTCGGAGTCTTTGGGGGTAGTCGGTGAAAATGCCGTCCACGCCCCAGGCGATGAGCTCGCGCATGGTGTTCTCTTCGTTCACCGCCCACACATTCACCCGGCGCCCGGCCCTGTGCAGTTCCCGGATCCGATCCCGTGTGGCCAGGGAAAGGGGCAGGTTGTACACGGGAAAGGCCAACGTGTCCCAATCCACCTCCTCCCCCTCATCGATGAGCGCGGCAATGGCCAGCCGGGGGTTCAGCTCCCTCACTTGGTGGACCCACTCGTGGACAAAGGAGGAGAGGAGGACGTACGGGGCCATGCCCATCAGGTCAATCCAGCGAAGAACGGCCGGGACAAGCGCGTCCGCGTCTTCCGGCCGCGCGACGCTTTTGAGTTCCAGGTTCACCAACCAATGATGGGACCGGGTGAGGGCCAGGACCTGGAGGAGGGAGGGGATGGGTTCACCCCGGTACGCGCGTTGCTCTTCTGGGGAGACATGTCCACGCGCGATTTCGCCGAATGGATCTCGGTCCACATACCAACTTCCCGCGTCCAACGTGCGGAGTTCATCCGCGGAGAACGCGGCCAGGGGCCAAGGTGCCCGTTCGGGGAAGCGTTCCGCCGCGTTCGTGGTCCGCTCTAGGGTGTCATCGTGGAAGATGAGGAGTTCCCCATCACGGCTGAGAACCACGTCCACCTCCCACATATCGGCGCCCACCGCGAAGGCCTTCCGGCCCGCGGCAAGGGTGTTCTCCGGGGCCAGGCTCGAAGCGCCCCGGTGAGCGATGTTCCACACACTAACGCGGTCTGATGTTTTCACGTTGGCTTTCCTCAAATTGGACCATCCTTCTCGCGATGAAGGACTTGACGTGAGAAGGTTTTTGTATTATGATAGAACTGCTTATACCCCAGCTTATGTCCCAATTATACCACCCTTTTGCGAGTGCAAGGATACGCGTTTCTGTTGTGGGTGGAAAGGGGGAAATGCCCCCGAGTTGGGAGAAGGTGCAAGTAGCACATTTCAATCATTCCCCTATTATTTGGAACGTTTTTTGTTCTGGACGTTTGCCGGGGAAATTCGTCGATTGACAAGATATGGACTCTTCCGAATTTTTTGTAGACGGAGAGTCATATGGACTTTGGACAACACTTGGTGGCTTGAAAAAGGGAGGCGGAGAAAGGTGTGAGCATCCGCCACCGGGAGCTGCCGGGTTTTGTCCCTTTATCACAAAAGTCATCCATCTACAAGTTAGGTACGTATAATAGACGTCGGATTCGCTGTTCTCTTAGTCGTCCCCAACACGTTCCATGTTCTCAACACATCCCCCATGAGCGCAAGATTAGGGAGGAATATATTTTTTGGGATGGGTTTCAGCGGAGAGGGTGGAGAGTACAGGAGGGCTTCTAAGGTTCCCCATCGGTGTTTCCCAGAACATTAAGTAACGATTGACGATTAATGAGTAACGATTAAGGGGTTGGCTGAAGGGCGAGGAGCCTAACGCATAACGAGTAACGATTAACGATTGACGATTAAGGGGTCGGCCCCGGGTCGGAATCGGCCGGAAGGGGTAAGGATCAGGAC
>JAADDB010000224.1 GCA_013154135.1 Chloroflexota bacterium | reverse complement strand
CGCCTGGACGGGGTCCAGGTTGGCCGCGCGCATGGCGGGGTAGATGCCCGAGAGGACGCCCACGAGGACGGCGAAGAGGAGGGCGAAGATCACGAGCCACAGGGGCGTGTGGATGAAGATCATGGTCTGGTCCGTGTCCACGGTGCCGGAGTTCATGGCCATGTTGCGCAGGACATACGCGCGCACCAACGCATTTCCCACCCATCCTGCTACCCAGCCCAGGATCACACCCCCTACCCCACCCAGGAAGCCGATCACCCCCGACTCAGTGAGGAACAAAGTCAGGATATCCCGGTTCGTCGCGCCCATCGCCTTCATCAGCCCAATCTCCCGGGTGCGCTCGTAAATGGACATGACCATCGTGTTCGCGATGCCGAACGCGGCCACCACCAGGGCCACCGCTCCAATGCCCCCCAAAATCCCTTGCAGGACCATGAAGAACATGTTCATCCCCTGGAGCATGGCCCGAGGGGAAATGACCATGTACCCCCGGCGGATCAACTCCTGCTCCACCTTCGCGGCCACCCGCACGTTCGTCACCTTCACCAGCACCTGGGGATACCCCGCCCGGTTGTAGTTCACCCGTCGGTCCATAACCTCCCGGTTCAGGCGGACAACCTCATTGAGGGGCATGAGAATCGCGGTGTCGAACACGTTGCCCGCGGGTTCCAGCACCCCCGCCACCTGCCCCCGGATCTTCTTGGACTTCGGCTTCATCCCCGGCTTCCCCCCGCCCTCCATCATGGGCGGAGCCCCCCCGAACATGGGAGGCAGCCCCCCGCCGGTGCTGATGGTCACCACAACAGGATGTCCCGCCAACTCCACATCCTTCGGTCGCACCCGGGGATGACGGGGGTCCCGCAGGGTTTGGGTGATGTTCCCCCCCAGTATGATCTGCGTCTTGCTAAGGTAGAGCCGGCCCTCCTTCAACTTGGGCTTGAGCGCGCGCAAATCCTGGGGATTGATGCCTAGGACCGTGCCCCAGCCCACCCACTGCCCGACCCGCAATGTGGCCCCGCCCTCCAACGTCACCAGGGGCGCGACCGCGGCCACCCCTGGGATCTGCCGGATCTCCTCCAGGGCCTTGGGTGTCAACCGGGCGGACTGGGTGGGCCGCGGGGCTGTGGGCCCGAACATAGCCAGGTTCTCCCCGGGCATCACCGTCATCAACGTCAGGTCCGCGATGTTGCCCAGGCTTTGCTGGGTGGAACGCTGGAGCCCCACGCCCAGGGACACCAGGAGGACGACCGCGGCCGTGCCGATGAGCACGCCGGCCGCGGTCATCACCACCCGCAACTTCATCCGGTTGAGATTGAGCCCTGCCAGGTACAGAATATCCCGTAAGCGCATAGTGCCCTCGGATCAGCGGATCAACTGCCCAGGCCCAGCAGGCCCTTGAGGAAGCGCCACACCTTGTGCAGGAATCCCCCACCTTCCTCCTTGGCCGGGGATTGAGCCGGCGCGCCACCGGGCACCGGGGTAGGCGTGGGCGGCGCGGCCTGGATCTCCACCTGAAGTTCTCCTTCCCACGTGCTCAGGTGGCCGAAATCGTCCACGTAGTGGACCAGCACCTGGATAGTGTGGGTGCCGGGCGTCTTCGCGATGCCCGTGGCATCGATGGACGTAGTGGACATCCCGTCCAGGTAGCCCACGAACACGCTGCCGTTCTGGATCTCCATCGTGTCACTGCGCACCTCCAGGGTGGTCACGTTCAACCCCGTCGGTGCCAGGTTCGTCACTTCGATGGGCAGGCGGATGGGCTGGCCCACCAGCGCGGTGGGCACAGGTTCGTAAAACCGCACCTGCAGCATGGGACGCCGTCGCACGCGCAGGCTCACCACCTGCGCGTCCCGAAGCCCGTTCCCCTTCTCATCCTCATAGGAAAGGGCGACGGGGATGTTGTACACGCCGGGCTGGGCCGTGCCGGAGACAAAGAGCCGCTGGACCACCTGGGCCGTCTCCCCTGCGGGGATGGACGCGATGTAGCGCACGTTCCCCGTGTCCAACAGCGCGAAGGCCTCCAGGGCTTTGCCGCTTTCCCCGCCCAAAGTGACCAGGACCCGCTGCGCGTCCTGCGCGCCCACGTTCATCAGGTCCAGGGTGAACGTCACCACATCGCCCGGCGCGGGAATCGCAGGATCAAACTGGGCGGAGGTGACCAGCACGCGCGGGGGCGCGGTCTTGCGGCCCTTCACCATCACCCCCACCTGCTCCCCCGTGGTCAAGGGCTGACCCCGGCGGTCGTGATAGGTGATGGTCACGTCCAGACTGTACTGGCCCGGTTCCACATCCTGGCGCAGGTTCAGGGGCAGGGTGGTCGTCACCGTCGCGCCCGCGTCCAGATCCCCCACCACCCGACGGTTGCCCTCCCGTCCGGGCACGATGATCTGGTCGCCCGCGACCGCGACGGACACATCCAAAGCCCGGGCTTCCCCCGCGTTCTCCAGGACCAGGTAGAGGGTGAAGGGCGCGCCCGGGGCCATCGCGTCGGGGTCCGTGTATCCCCGACTGATGATCACGTGGGGCTTGCCGGGTTGAGGGGGCTGGGCCACGGCCACGGTGACCGTGCCCTGGTACGCGTAATGCTTCCCCTCGAAGTCATTGCCCTCCATGTTCACCGTGATCTGATAGGTGCCCGCGCTCAGGTGTTTGGGCACGAAGAATTTCTGCTGGACTTTGACCCGACCGTTGATGGGGATGTGCTTCACGTAATGCCCGGTCTCGCCGATGGGCACCAGCACGCCACCGGGGAAGGAGATAAGCGCGTTCTCTGCGGGCCGACTGCCGCCGTTGAACACTTCCACGGTGACGACCAGCACGTGGCCGGGCAGCGCGGTGAGCGGTTGGAGCGCGTAATTGCTGATCATGAGGATGGGGCGACCCGGCGGCGGCGGTCCCGGAGTCGGGGTGGGGGTGGGCACGGGCGTGGGCGCCGCGAGGGTGATCGCGTTGAGCAGGGTCACCTTGGTCCCGTCGGGGCGGATGACTTCCAGCGCGTAGGTGCCAGGCCGTGCGTCCGCGGGGATCACGGCCTGGAGGATGGTGGGGTTGACGAAGGTGGTGGGGAGCACGCCGATGCCCACCAGGCGCACCAGGGTGCCTTCCACAAAGCCCGCGCCGTAGACGCTGATGCGGTTCTCCTGGCCGGTGACCAGGGTCTTGGGTTCCACGCTGCTGAGCCACAGGGCCAGGGTCGCGGTGGGGGAAGGTTGCGGCGTGGACG
>JAADDB010000011.1 GCA_013154135.1 Chloroflexota bacterium | reverse complement strand
CCAGCACCCACCAAAAACAGTTTTCCCGGGGAAAGGAATTTTCAAAATCTTCTCCTCAACGGGCTCATTTCCGTTGAATCTGATGGACGGACGAAACTCGGTCGTACCTTGGCGGCGGGCGGGGCCAGGGGCTAAAGAGTAACGATTGACGATTAACGATTAAAGAGGGGTAGGCCTTTCGATGCCGGGCTGACGAGAAAAAGTCCCCATTGGCGGCGGACGGGGCCAGGGGCTAAAGAGTAACGATTGACGATTGACGATTGAAGAGGGGTAGGCCTTTTCGACACCGGGCTGGCTGGAGAAAGTCCCCGTTGGCGGCGGACGGGGCCGTGCTTCGGGGAGGCCCACGTTCTCGCCCCGTGACAGAGGAGTATTTTGGGTGGGCGGGCGAAGGTTCGCCTGCCTCGCATCAACATCCCCCCAAATTTTCCCTGGGTTGGATGGGCGTTACAATTAGAGGGAACCGCAAATGCTCATCGCGGTTCCACACGCGTGGGGATAGGGGGAGATGGACATCCGTACCTCGTCGATCCCCTGGACATCAGCTGTCAGCCGGCACCTGAACCCTGACAACCACAAGTGCTTGAAATGTAGGAGGGCAACATGGGCAAACAACTAACCGTCGGAAAGTACCTGGGTTTGAAGAAAATCGCCAACGAGCACGGGCTCATCACCATCACCGCGATGGACCATCGGGGTTCGCTCAAACGGGCCATCAACCCGAGTAACCCCAACGCGGTCACCTACGAGGAGATGGTGGCCATGAAGAAGAAATTGGCCACCTACCTGGCGCCCCACTCCAGCGCACTCCTGGTGGACCCCATCTACGCGGCCGCCCAACTCATCTCCGAGGACATCATCCCCCGCAACACGGGCATCCTGGTCGCCTTGGAGAAGAGCGGGTACACGGGTTCCTCCACCGCCCGTCTGACCACCATCCTGGAAGGGTGGAGTGTGGAGAAGATCAAGCGCATGGGCGCCAACGCGGTCAAAGTCCTCCTCTACTACAACCCGGACGCGGGGGACATCGCCCGCAAGCAGGAGGAACTGGTCCAGTTCGTGGCCGAAGAATGTCAGCGCTACGACATCCCCTTCCTCCTGGAACCCATCGCCTATCCCCTGGACCCGGACATGGACCCGAAAGGGCCGGAATTCGCCAAACTCAAGCCCGACCTGGTTATCCGCTCCGCGGAGATCCTCACGGGCATGGGCATCGACATCCTCAAGGCCGAATATCCCACCAACCCCAAGTACGCGGACGAGGTGGAGCAGTTTGAGCGGTGCAAGGAGCTGGACCAGGCCTCCAAAGTTCCGTGGACCCTGTTGAGCGCGGGGGTGGATTACAACACCTTCTACCGCCAGATCGAGATCGCCATGGAAGCGGGGGCCAGCGGCTTCCTCGCGGGCCGAGCCATCTGGCAAGAAGTGCCCAAACTGGCCCCGGAGGACCAGGACAAGTTCCTCGCCACCACATCGGTCATGCGTTTGAAGAACATCACCAACATCGCCAACGCGTACGGTCGTCCCTGGTACAAACATCCGTCCTTCGACGACCCCATCTGCCCGGTGGCCGAGGGTTGGTACAAGGAATATCCGGGCTGTTGCTGAACGATGGAACAGGAGGTGCCGGGGCTCTTGCCTTGGCACCTCCTGGCCAAAAGGATGGGCTTCCCATGATCCGTCGACGTTCTGCAATCCAACACGCGCTGGGGGAAAGCCATCTGGATGGATGGCTCCTCTACGACTTCCACGGTCAGAACCCCATTGCCCTTCGCGTGAGCGGGCTCCCCACGGACCGCATTTTGACCCGGCGGTGGGCGTGTTTCATCCCCACCCGTGGTGAACCCCGGTGGTTGGTGCATCACATCGAACAGCAGAGTTTCCGCGATGTGGAGGGCACAGTCCATACGTACGTGTCCTGGCGGCAGTGGCGATCCGGGTTAGCTGCCCTCTTGGCCGGAGCACGCCGGGTGGCCATGGAGATCTCCCCCGGCGGGGCCATTCCCACGGTGAGTTGGGTGGACGCGGGCACGTGGGAGTTGGTGCGCAGTTTGGGGGTGGACGTGGTCTCCTCCGCGGATGTGGTCCAGGTGGCCGAGGCGGTGTGGACTCAGGAGCAGTTGGAGCAACACATCCGCGCGGCCCGTCACCTGTTGGCCATCAAGGACATGGCCTTCGCGTACGTGCGGGAAAGCCTCCGGGCCGGCCGTCCCCTGACAGAGCTGGACGTCCAAGCCTTCATCGTCCGCCTCTTCCGGGAGAATGACCTGGTCACCGACCATCCGCCCATCGTCGCGGTGGACGAGCACACCGCAGACCCCCACTTTGCTCCCCATGCCGAGGACAACCGACATATCCGACCCGGCACCTGGTTGCTCATCGACATGTGGGCCAAGGAGCCGGGTGGGGTGTACGCGGACATCACGTGGATGGCCTACGCGGGGGAGCGGGTGCCCTCGCGGGCCCAATGTGTGTTCCAAGTGGTCCGTCAGGCCCGGGATGCGGTGTTGCAGACGGCCCGGGAGCGGTTACAGCAAGGCCGCGTGGTCCGGGGTTGGGAGTTGGACGACATCGCCCGGGAGGTCATCCGACAGGCCGGCCTGGCCGACTACTTTCCCCATCGGACGGGCCATTCCCTGGGGCAAGATGTCCACGGGCATGGGGTGAACCTGGATAACCTGGAGACCCACGACTATCGGGAGCTCATCCCGGGCATTGGGTTCACCGTGGAACCGGGGGTTTACATGCCGGAGGAAGGGCTAGGCGTCCGGCTGGAGGTGGACTGTTACGTCCGGCCGGGGGATTTGGAAGTCACCACATTACCGCTACAGGAAGAGTGGGTCCTCCTTTGATTGACATGTGTTGGTCCCTGAAGTACAATCCTGTAGATGGGTAGATTCCGTGGGCGATAGACGTGGCAACCGGAGGGCCGTTGTGTGACGGGCTTTGTCCCTTACAGCAGCCCTGATTTTGTCATGAGGTTGTCGCATTGTCCATCGTTCACAGTCCATCAGCGAGCGGTGTAACTCAGGAGGTAGGCGTATGTACCAGCAAGTCATCATCGTAGGGAATTTGGGCTCGGATCCGGAAATGCGTTTCACCCCCTCCGGCGTTCCTGTGACGTCCTTCAGCGTGGCAGTGAACCGTCGGTGGACGGACAGCAACGGGGAGCCGCGGGAGAAGACCACGTGGTTCCGCGTGACCGCGTGGCGTCGCCTGGCCGAGTTGTGCAACCAGTACCTGAGCAAGGGTCGCCTGGTCCTGGTCGAGGGGGAAGTGGACGCATCCGCGTGGTTGGACAATCAGGGCAATCCCCGCGCGACGTTGGAGTTGACCGCGCGCAAGGTCCAATTCCTTGGCGGGCGGGGCGACAAGGGGACCACCCCTTCGGCTCCGGGTGAAGGGGAAGAGTTCATCAGCGACGACATGCCCTTCTAAAAGGGGACACACGTAGATGCCATCGGAGCGGGTTGTAACCCCACAAGAGCGTCCGGAGGATGTGCCTCTGGACGCAGCTTTACGCCCACAAACTCTGGATGACCTCATCGGTCAGGAACGGCTGAAGGAGAACCTCCGCATCTTGGTGGAGGCGGCCCGCGCGCGGGGGGAGGCCTTGGACCACGTCCTCTTCTACGGCCCCCCGGGCCTGGGGAAAACCACGCTGGCCCACGTGCTGGCCCGGGAGATGGGGGTCAACCTGAAGGTGACGTCCGGGCCGGCTATCGAGCGGGCCGGCGACCTGGCCGCGATCCTCACCAACCTGCGGGGTGGGGATATCCTCTTCATCGACGAGATTCACCGCCTGGGCCGGGCCGTGGAGGAGGTGTTGTACCCCGCGATGGAGGATTTCGCTCTGGACATCGTGGTGGGCAAAGGCCCCAGCGCCCGCTCCATCCGGCTCAAATTGCCCCGGTTCACCGTCATCGGAGCGACCACCCGTCTTGCCCTGGTCACCGCGCCCTTGCGGGCCCGCTTTGGCGCAGTCTTCCGCCTGGATTTCTACGATGTGTCGGCCATGACCGAGATCGTGGAGCGGGCAGCCCGCCTGTTGCGGGTGGAGATCACCCGGGAGGGGGCGGTGGAGATCGCGCGGCGCTCGCGGGGGACCCCGCGGGTGGCCTTGCGCCTGCTGCGGCGGGTGCGGGATTACGCCCAAGTGCGCGCGGGGGGCACCATTGACGTGCGGGTGGCCGAGCAGGCCTTGTCCTTGTTGGACGTGGATGAGCTGGGGTTGGACGACTTGGACCGTCGGGTGTTGCGCACCATCATCGAGAAGTTCGGGGGCGGCCCTGTGGGGCTGGAGACCATTGCCGCGTCCATCAGTGAGGAAGCGGATACCATCATGGACGTGGTGGAACCCTATCTTCTCCAACTGGGCTTTCTGGAACGCACCCCGCGCGGCCGTGTGGTGACCCGCGCGGCGTATGCCCATCTGGGCTTGCCCTACCCCGAGGAAGAGGAGCCCCCGTTAGGGCCTTTGTTTTCGTAACGAGCAACGGCTTGTGAAAGCTACGACCAAGGCGAAAACGACCATGGACGACACACCTTCGTCATCCGTCGGTGGTCGGTCGTCGGTGGTCGGTGGTCGTCCGTCGGTCGTCGTCCGTCGTCCGTCATTCGTCGCTTATCCCATTTCAACAGGAGGTGAAGGAGGACCATGTACCGCCCACGAGTGGGGTTGACCACCCTGTACAACGAAAAAGTACATCCGGAAAAACTGCGCTATTACCGCGAGGCCATCGAACGAGCCGGCGCAGAAGTGGTCATTCTCCACCCGGATACGTGCACGTTTAACCCGAAACGCCTGGCCCAATTGGATGGATTCGTCCTGGGCGGCGGTGGCGATGTCCACCCCCGCTATTACGGCGAGGACATCAACGGCACGAACGTGGAAACCATCCACGAAGGACGGGACGCGATGGAGTTCCGGCTCCTGGAGATCGCGCTGGAAAGGGATATGCCCGTCCTGGCCATTTGTCGGGGCTTTCAGGTGCTCAACATCCTCATGGGAGGAAAACTCATCCAACACATTCCCGGCCACAAAAGCCCCAGCCGGGAGGAAATCATCCACCACCTGGTTCGAGTGGTGCCGAACACCCTCCTGTGGGAGGCCATGGGACGCCGTTCGGAGATCGTGGTGAACTCCCATCACCACCAGGGCCTGACGCCCCAGGAATTGGCCCCGCGGCTGCGGGCATCCGCCCACCTGGTCGGCGATCTTCCCCTCATCGAGGGGATCGAGAGCAAGGAACATCGGTGGGTCGTGGGAGTGCAATGGCATCCGGAACGGCTGCACGAGTTCGCGGGGGAATCCAGGCAGGCTCAGGAGCACCTGTTCCGCGCGTTTGTCCAGGAGTGCGCGCGGGTTACAGCCTAGGTAAGATCGGACCATGGCACCCCCTCGCGCTCGCACCGGCCTTCCCTTGGGAAAAGTTCTGGTCATCGGGGGTGCCCTGTTCCTGATCTTCCTCCTCTACCGCCACATGCACCCACCACCCCCCGCGCGGCCTACGGCCTCCCTCCCGCCGGAGGAGATCCGTGCCTTGACCGGGCGTCAGATTGCGCTGGTGGCCGGGCACACGGGCTCGGACCCGGGGGCCACGTGCGCGGATGGCTTGACCGAGCAGTCGGTGAACCGGCGCATTGTGGAGCACGCGGCCGAGATCCTGCGCTCCGTGCCCGCCCAGGTGATGGTCCTCCAGGAGTATGACCCCCGGCTGGATGGGTTGCAGGCCGATGTGTTCCTTTCCGTCCACGCGGATTCCTGCCTCCCCCTCAGCGGTTTCAAAGTCGCACGTTGGGCTCGGTCCCCACACCCGGCCCGGGATGACCGCCTGGTGCGTTGTTTGCGATACCACTACTGGCTGATAACCGGCCTTTCCCCGGACCCGGAGCACGTGACAGAGGACATGACCGAGTATCACGCGTTCCACCGAGTGGCCCCCGACACCCCCGCCGCGATCATCGAAGTCGGGTACTTGGGCGGGGATCGGGAACTCCTCACCCAACGGCCGGACCTTCCCGCGCTGGGCATCGTGGAGGGGCTGGCCTGCTTCCTGGGAGGGACGCCATGAAAGGGCCGGAGGGCATTGCCCGACACGCGGTCCGCGGGACCTTGTATTCCACGACCGCGTCCGTGTTGACCGTCACCCTGGGCTTTGTGCGCGCGGTCCTCCTGGCCCGCCTCCTCATGCCCGATGTGTTTGGGGTGGTCGCGTTGGCCACTTTTTTTGTGATGTTGGCCACCCGGCTGCGCAGTTTGGGCTTTGACCGCGCGCTCATCCACAAACAAGCCACCCACGGTCCTGTTTACGAGACGTACACCGCGCTGAAGTTGGGCGTGGTGGTGTTGACGACCCTCCTCTTCTTGGCCCTGACGCCCCTCATCGCCCACTTTTACCCCCAGCGCCCCCTGTTGATGCCCGTGATGGTGGCTTTGGCTCTGGTCTTCCTCCTCAGTGCGTTCAACCAAATCCAGGAGACGGCCTTGCAGGCCCAACTGCGTTTTCGGGATATCGCGTTGTTGAACGTGGCCTCCTCCGTGGCTATGACTGTGGTGGCGCCGCTGATGGCCTGGTGGGGCTGGGGGGTCTGGAGTTTGGTGGGGGAACAGGCCAGCGGGATCCTCATGCGAACCCTGCTCGTGTGGGGGCCTTTGCGCGTGGCCCCTTTTCGCCCCCGTTTGCACCGGGATGTGGCCCGTTGGTTCTGGGAGTACGGAAAGGCCAATTGGGTCGGGGCCAATGTGGGATATCTCTTGGACCGCTTCGATGATTTTTGGGTGGGCACGGATTTGGGCAACAGGGCCCTGGGGTATTACAACCGGGCTTATGAGTTCGCCCGCTATCCCCGCAAATTGTTGGCCAATTCCCTGTTGACGGTCATGGCCCCGGTGTTCGCCCGTCTTCAGGAGGACCGAGCCCGTCTTTCCGCCGCGTATTTCCGGCTGATGAGTGTGTTGGTGCGTGTGGGCGTCCTCGTGGGCGGACTCATTATCCTGCTCACGCCGGAGTTCATTGCCTGGTTCTTGGGCACCAAGTGGGAACCCATGCGCCTGGCCTTCCAGCTGATGGTCTTCTATGTGATGCTGGACCCCCTTCTCCTCACCATGGGGCATTTGCTGTTAGCTGTGGGGGATCCGCAAGCCCTGGCCCGGGCTCGGGTTGTGCAGATGATCTTCTTCATCCCCGCGGTGGTGCTATTCGCGCGGCTGGCCGGGATCGAAGGAGTGGCCCTGGCCGCGGACGCGATGTTGTTGGTGGGGTGGGTGTTTTTGGACCGGGCCGTGCGCAAGCATGTGGACTTCTCCCTCCTGCGCATGTGGGGGGTCCCCCTGGTGGCGATGGGATTGGGCATGGCCGCGGCCCTGGGGTACATGTGGACTTTTCCCGGGCTCAGTTGGGGACACGCGCTGGTCAAGGGGGGGATTTTCCTGGCCGTTGTGGCCGGTGTTATGATGCTGCTGGAAGGACAGGAGTTCCACGAGATGTGGGCCCTGTTCCGTCAGACCCTTCGGGGAGGGGAAGAGTGAACCGTTGGCAACGTTCTTGGCAGCGTTTTCGGACCATGTGGCAGGAGGAGGGGACGGGCATGGCCGCGCGGGTTTTCTGGCGCAAGGTCCAACTGCTGGCACGACGTCATCTCCTCCGGCAGCGTGTGATTCGGCACTACGTGCCGGCCATCGACGCGTACATGTACATCGACCTGGAGGACAGCGGTTTTTCCCGCACGATTTTCTACCGCGGGGTGCACGAGCCTTTGACCACCCGTCTGGTGCAGCAGGAGCTGGCACCGGGGATGCGGGTGTTGGATGTGGGTGCGAATATGGGGTACTACGTGCTCCTGGAAGCCCGCGCGGTAGGCCCCCAGGGCCATGTCTACGCGCTGGAACCGGTCCCTCAGACCTTCGCCCTCTTGCAACGGAATGTGGCGTTGAACGATGTGAGGAATGTGGACCTCTATCAGCTGGCCTTGGGCGGGGAAGATGGGGAGGCGACCATGTATGTGCTGGACAAGCTGAATTGGTCCCACCTCGCGTCCCGTTATCAGTCCTCGGCTCGCATGGAGAATTTGCGTTCCCACCACCGTCAAACGGTGCAGGTGCCTGTGCGCACGTTGGGCACATTTTTGCAGGAAGCGGGCATCGACACGGTGAACTTCTTGCGCATGGACGTGGAGGGCTATGAGCTCGACATCGTGCGGGGTGGATTGGACGCGTTGGCCCGGTTATCCCGGCAGGGGCTGCTCAAGCTCTTCATGGAGGTCCACCCCTTCCTGGCCGAGGACCGCACCCCTTACCTGGACATGGTCCGGCAACTCCACAACATCGGCTTGCGCGCGAAGCTCCTGGTCTACCGGGAGCAGATATTGTCCCAATGGCCCTCTTTGGAGGAAACCCTCTCCTTCCTGGCCGACTACCCCTTCCGCGAAGCGCCGCATGTGGTGTTCAGCAACGAGTAAGATGGGGGGCTGAGGGGATGGGTGCGAATGGACGGACGACGAACGACCAACGACGACCGACGGACGACGAACGACGAACGACCACCGACCACCGATGGATGACCACCGACGGATGATGGCCGGGCGTAGCGATCCCCCCCTTAATCGTTATTCGTTAATCGTTATCTTTTCACTCAATCAGCCTCTACCCCCTACCAATCCCCTAGATGCGCCAGGTACGCGACGTAGGGGACAGAGATGGCGATGGGATCACTCCAAGGCCCTACCCATCCCGCCTCGTCCCGGGCTCGCACGCGCAGGCGAATCACTTGCCCCGGCCGGGCTGAGTAGATGGCCCATGTGCGGGACGTGTTCCACAGCCACCGGCGCCACCCCTGCCCGTTGACTTCCACTTCCACATCATACCCCACAATCCGATGGAGATCCCACCCTTGCCAGCGCACCTTGAACCACGTGGTGCGCACACGCGCGGGAGGGTAGACCCGCGCGCGGGGTGGCGTTGTGTCCAGCGCCAGGTGGGTGGAAAATTCCCGGGTGTGGGTAAGGGCATCACGGCCGGTGACTGTAATGGTGTAATGCCCTTCCACCTGAAGGGGGAACCCCAAGGACAACATGGGCTGAGGGCGGAGGGTGATCGTCCGGTACACATCCCGTGTGCCCGCGCTCGTGGCCACATAGGCGGTGATCCTCTCCACCCCAATGCCCATGTCCTGTCCGGTGACCTGTGCAGTGAGGGGAGCCGTGTACCACCCCCGTTCGTTCGGCTGAGAGGAAAAGGTGAGGGTCAACTCTGGTGGATTTTGGTCGACCCGGTAGGGGCCGAACGTGGCCTTTTCGCTGTAGAAAAACGCGTCCCGGCCGAACACCTCCACAAATACCGCGTCCCCGTCCGGCCAGGTGCCCGTGTCCACCTGGAGCACCCCTGTGCGCGGGGACAACGCGCGCGCTGTCATCGCGTACCACCGACTCCACGGCTCTCCTGCCCGTCGCACCCGGTAGAAGAATTCATCCTCGCGGATGGGGGCCACCGCGGTGGTCACAGACCAGGTGACGGTCCTGCGCGCGGTGATCCAGTCATCGGGCACATACGTGGTGAAAGTCATGGCCGGGTGGGGCACGTGGAGGGTGACGGTGAGGGGCACATCCGGCCCCACCAGGCCGGTCCGGGTGGTCTGCTTCGCCACCAGGTGGTGCACGCCGTCCCGCACGGGCAGACGCCAATGGGTGGGGTTCTCCTGCTTCTCCCAGGGATAAGATGTCACCAAGACCCGATCCAACCGGACGCCCGCGGCAAGGGCGTGGGTTCGGAATTCCACGGTGTATGAGATGTGACTGTCGGGCCCGTCAGGTCCCGGCGGAAGGTAGAAGTCCACCGGGTATTCCCGGTATTCGCCCGGCCCGGGGAATTCGATGCCCCGGAGGGAACGGAGGCCGCGGAGGGTTTGACCGTTGTTGTCCACCACGTCCAGGAAGACCACCTCCTCCGTCCGGGAGATCGCCTGGGTGCTTAACCGGAACCAGGCTCGGTATGCCCGGCCCGCGGGCAAAATCGACGTGTACGGCCCATACGCGATGGCCCCCGGGGGTAAGGCGAGAGCTTTCCCGTCCCACGCGGCGGGGTCATTCACCACAGCCCCGCGGTTTCGATGGTAGAACGCGCTCTCCTCCCACCGCCAATCATCTCCCACGCCGAAGCGGGGCGGTCGCTCCGGGGGCGTATGAGCCACCACAGTGATGGGGAAGGTGGGATTCACCGTGTGCATGGGCCAAGTCAACGTCATCCCCGGCGGTCGGAGATCCCGCCACACATGGGCTTCGCCCAAAGTCCACCTCTGTCCGGTTGCATCCGCGACCTGGACGGTCAGGGTGATGGGATGGGGGGAGCTGAAGGTGCTCGGCGGGGCCCACACCCCCAGCCAGGTGGAGATGGGGGCTGTCCGGGTGAGAACGGTGAGGGAGGCTCCTTCGGCCGTATGCGCGGTGACGGTCAGGGCCTGAAGCGCGCGGGGAAAGGCCGCGAAGAGGCGCAAGGGGTAAGCCCGGCCCAATGTCATGTCCTCCAACTCCGGGGGGAGCAAGGAGCCCGCGGGCTCTCCCGCGTCCTGCGGCAGGAAGAGGGTGGTATGAGGATAATAATGGGCCAGGATTTGGTAGGCGTTCCACCCTCGCAGGGCCCACAGGTAAGCCCCTCGTTGGGAAAGCCCGTAGCCATGCCCCAGACGAGTAGCGGTCAGGCGAACCGGGTCCGGGACAGGGGTGAGGTAGGGGAGCCAGTCCACGCCCCGGGTCGGATGGCCGTTATCCGCGCTGTACATGGCGAGGATGGGGGCGTGTTTGAAGAAGACGGCTTGCCCGCGCGTGGCTTGTACGGCCGTGTCCGTCCGCGCGTACCGTACGTCGCACATGACCTGATAGTCGGTCCAGTCGGTCACGTCGTAATCCGGCCTGGCCTGGAGGATCTGATACCAAGCATAGGTGCGGATGGCAATGGCTTGGGCTTTAAGCGCCTCCATGGGCCAGCCGGGGGGCATTTCCGCGGGAAGCACCCGGGCCACGTACTCCTCAAAGGGGATGATGTCGATTTGCCCGGGCACCGCGTCCCGACACCTGTTGTGCGGGCTGTGGAGCACGCGGATGGTCTGGGGCGGGGTCGTGTCGGTCAGGACATGGGTGGGTTGGGCATGACGAAGGGATGGGGGCTCACAAGGGGCCGGCTCGGGGGCGGAGGTGAAGTTGAGGGGACGGGCACAGCCGTCCGTTTCTGCGCCGGTGGGCACCCAGCTCAACCATCCCTCGCGGGAGGTGAGGTAAGTGAGGCCGGGCCCTTCCCAAAGGACCTGTCCTGTGTGGGGATCCAAGAGGCGGGGGTGCAGATCGACCGTCTCGGTTATCACCCCCTGGTCCTCCTTCGCCCCAAAACCGACCGGCTGTTCCAACGCGCGCGTCAGCAGAGCCTGCCCGAACAGGAAGGGCAAAAGGAAGACCGTGCCAAGAACTAAAAAGCGTCGTATGTGAACGGCAGCGACGGTAGACATTTGTGCGCTAGTCTGTAGTTGCGGACGAGTGACAATGGCCAACGATTGACGCTTAATGGTTTAACCGCCAATCGTTACCCCTTTCTACAAAGATGGGCGAGGGAGGTCCCCTCGCCCATGGGTTGTTGGATGACTGGGTTGGACTGTCAGACGCTTAGGCCAGATACGTCTCCTCCACGCCCCGGGAGCGGAGGTCCTGGATTGCGGCTTGGGCCGCGGCCAAGCGGGCAATGGGCACCCGGTAGGGCGAACAGGAGACATAGTTCAGCCCCGCCTTGTGGCAGAAGTGGATGCTCTCCGGATCGCCACCGTGCTCACCGCAGATGCCCACCTCCAGGTTGTTACGGGTCGTGCGCCCGCGGAAGGTGGCCATGTCGATGAGTTGACCCACGCCATCCACATCCAACGTCTGGAAGGGATTCTTGGGCAGAATGCCCTTCTCCACGTAGTCGATGAGGAACTTGGCCTCCGCGTCATCCCGGGAGAAGCCAAAGGTCATCTGGGTCAAGTCGTTGGTGCCGAAGGAGAAGAACTGGGCCACGTCCGCGATCTCGTTCGCGGTCAGGGCGGCCCGCGGGATCTCGATCATCGTCCCGAACTTGTAATCCACATCCACACCCTGCTCCTTCATGACCTCCTCGGCCACTTTCTCCAGCTCCGCCTGGACGGTCTTGAGCTCGTTGACGTGGCTGACCAAGGGGATCATGATCTCGGGCTTCACATCATAGCCGGCCTTCTTCTCCATGCACGCGGCCTCGATGATGGCCCGCACTTGCATCTTCACGATTTCGGGCATGATGATGCTCAGACGCACCCCACGCAGACCCATCATGGGGTTGGCCTCGCGCATGGCCTCCACCGCGGCCAGCATCTGCTTCTTTTCCTCCAGCTCCGGCCCGGTCTCTCCCTTCACCTCCATCTCAATGACCTCCCGCAGGAGCTCCTCATAGCTGGGGAGGAACTCGTGCAAGGGCGGGTCAATGAGCCGGATAATGACCGGGTAGGGCGCCATCGCGCGCAACAGGCCCCGGAAGTCCTCCCGCTGGAAGGGCAGGAGCTGCTCCAGGTACTTCTCCCGCTCCTCGGGCGTCTTGGCCAGGATCATCTTCTGGACGATGGGGAGGCGTTCTTCCTCGAAGAACATGTGCTCGGTGCGGGCCAGGCCGATGCCCTTGGCACCGAACTTGCGAGCTCGCTCCGCGTCCTTGGGGTAATCCGCGTTGGCCCACACTTGGAGCCCCCGGGTGGGGTACATGGATTTCTCCTCGGGCCACTGGCGTACATCCTCCCGCGCCGCGATCTCATCGGCCCACTCGAGGAGGGTCATCAGGTCCTCTTCCTTCTCGAAGTCGGGATACACGGTGGGAATCGCGCCGGCAAAGACCTCGCCCGTGGTGCCGTCGATGGAGACCACATCCCCTTCCTTCAGGACCACATCACCGGCCCGGACTTCCCGCTTGTCCAGGTCGATCTCCAACTCCTCACATCCCACCACCGCGGGGATACCGAACTGGCGGGCCACAACGGCCGCGTGGCTGGTCGCCCCACCCCGGCTGGTGAGGATGCCCTTGGACGCGATCATGCCGTGGACGTCATCGGGCTTGGTCTCGGGACGGATCATGATGACATCCTTGCCCGCCTTCCCCCACTCTTCTGCGGTGTCCGCGTCGAACGCGAGCACGCCCACGGCCGCGCCGGGTGACGCGTTCACGCCTGTGGCGATAAGCCGACCTTCCTCAATGGCCTTCTGCTTCGCCTCCGGGTCAAACTGGGGATGCAGGAGGGTGTCCACCTGCTCCGGAGTCACCCGCATGACAGCTTCTTCCTTGCTGATGAGCCCTTCCTTGGCCATGTCCACGGCGATCTTGATCGCGGCCCGGGCCGTGCGCTTGCCGTTACGGGTCTGCAGGAGCCAGAGTTTGCCCCGCTCAATGGTGAACTCGATGTCCTGCATGTCCTTGTAGTGCTTTTCCAGGATATCCCGCACTTCGAGGAGCTGTTGGTAAACCTCGGGCATCTCCTTTTCCAGCTCCTGGATGGGTTTGGGGGTGCGGATGCCCGCGACCACGTCCTCGCCCTGGGCGTTGACCAGGTATTCGCCCCAGAAGACCTTCTCCCCCGTCGAGGGGTCGCGGGTGAAGGCGACGCCGGTAGCGCTGTCTTCGCCCATGTTGCCGAAGACCATGGTGACCACGTTGACCGCGGTGCCCAGGTCATCGGGAATGCCCGTGGCCCGGCGGTAGTCCACCGCGCGCTTGCCCATCCAGGACTTGAACACTGCTTCCACGGCCAAACGCAGCTGTTCGTACGGGTCCTGGGGGAAATCCATGCCCGTGTGCTCTTTGAAGACCTTCTTGAAGCGCTCGACCAGCTCCTTCAGGTCCTCTGCGGTGAGATCCGTGTCCAGCTTGGCCCCTCGCTCCTTCTTCAACTCCTCCATGACCTCGTCAAAGGCCTCGTCCGGAATGCCCATGACGATGGAGCCGAACATCTGGATGAGCCGTCGGTACGCGTCCCAACCAAAGCGCTCGTTGTTGGTCAAGCGGATGAGCCCCTGAACCGTCTCGTCGTTCAGGCCCACGTTGAGGACCGTGTCCATCATGCCGGGCATGGAGAATTTGGCCCCGGAGCGGACGGAAACCAAGAGGGGGTTGTTGGGGTCGCCGAACTTCTTGCCCGTCTTGCGCTCGATCTCGTGCAGGGCTTCGATGACCTGATCCCAGAGCCCTTCGGGGAACTTGAAGCCGTTGGCAATGTACGCGTTACAAGCTTCCGTGGTGATGGTGAAGCCCGGAGGGACGGGAAGGCCAATCCGCGTCATCTCGGCCAGGTTTGCCCCCTTCCCACCGAGTAAGTCGCGCATGTCCTTGTTGCCCTCTTCAAACAGGTAGACCCACTTATGTGCCATATGAGCACCTCCTTTTGATGGTCTTAACATGTGCTGAGGAAATCGTGCTTTCCACCTTAGCGGATGAGGTGTGAGCCCACTTTTCGTGCTCACCGGTTCGTCCATTTTGTGGAAAATACCGCATAATTCTACCCGAAAAGAGCGGGGGCGTGAAATCCCCCGGAAACTTTGGGGGAAGGAGGAGTAACGATTAACGATTGATGCGTAACGATTAAGGGGGTTGGGTGGAAGGCGAGGTTGGCTTGGATAGACGGAGAGCCTAACGAGTAACGAGTAAGAGGGGCGGGAGGGTCCATCTTGGCTCGTTTGTGGCGATGCTCGGCCGGTCATGCACTTCCGCCCGTACCCCACACAACGCCCTTGGCCCCCTCCTCTCTCCCAGGATTGGGAGAGAGGAGGGGCGAAATGCCTGCGATCTTTCCCCCGCCAACCCACGAGGGGTGGAGTGAGGGCTTTGCAAAACGATTAACGATTAATGAGTAACGATTAAGGGGGGGGTGAAGGGCGAGGCCGGGCGGGATGGGCGAAGAGCCTAACGCATAACGAGTAAGAGGGGCGGGAGACCATCATAAGCCGTGTGGGGCGATG
>JAADDB010000266.1 GCA_013154135.1 Chloroflexota bacterium | reverse complement strand
CCCACACAAAACAGTTCTCTCCGGGAAAGAAGTCAATGAACGTCTATCTCAGAAACGGACCTCTTCCCGTTGAATATCATCTGTGCTGGTAAAACTCGGTAGTACCTCGGCGGCGGACGGGTCCGCGCTTCGGCGAGGCTTTGACGTCCTCGCCCCTGCCAGAAAGGAATCTTGCGCGGTTGGCAGGCAAAGCTCGCTAACCACCCACTATGTCTCACCCCCATCCCGCCCCGGTGCGAACCCGTTTGTCCAGGACGACTACGGGGAGGGGAGGAAGCCCAAGGGGTTCCGTTGGTGGCCCCGCTGTCGGATCTCGAAGTGCAGGTGTGGTCCTGTGGTGTTCCCGGTCTTGCCGACACTCCCTATGCGTTGGCCCCGGGCCACGGTTTGTCCCTTGCGCACGAGGATGGAATGCAAGTGGGCGTACACGGTCGTGAAGCCGTTCCCGTGGTCCAGGACGATGATCTTCCCGTATCCCGTCTTATCCCAGCCGGCAAAGACCACATACCCCGCGTCCGACGCGACCACCGGCGTGCCAATGGGCGCCGCGATGTCGATGCCCATGTGAGGACGACATCCGTACATGGGGCTACACACGATCTGTCCGAACAAGGAGGTCAGACGCCCCGTCGCCGGCCAGACAAAGTTCCCCGTTCCGTGAACCACCGGCTTCTTCTGCTTCTGCACAGGACCGCTGTACATGCGCACCGTAGGCCGTACAACAGGCTTGATGCCGCCCGGAATGATGAGCGTCTTCCCCACGGCCAAAGTGTCATCCACGCTCTTCAGCCCATTGGGCTCATAAGCCACGATATCTTCCGGCTTCACCTTGTACTTCCGGGCCAACCGCTCCAGGGTATCGCCCGGTTCCACGATATGGATAACCCCATCCACCGGGGGGATGACCAACTTCTGGCCCACCCGTAGCAAATCCGGGTTCAGCTCCAAGCTGTTTGCCCATTCCACCGTCTTCGGCTTCAAACCGAACTTCTTCGCGATCTTCCAGACCGTGTCCCCCGGCTGGACTTCGTAATAGACAATCGTGCGGCGGGGGCGTTCCACCGTCTCCGTGTGGGGGATGGGCCGCCGCGAGAGCACGGGGGCAGGCGCTAAGGTGCCGACCGCCGCGGGGAGTACGACCACGGGCGTCGGCTGGGAGATGGCATGAGCCGGGGCTGTGGGAACGACCGAATCCGTCTCCGCAGTGGACGCGACCGGCACATCGACCATCATGGCTGCGCTCTTGGTAGGTGGGAAGATCACGCCCAAGCGGACGAGCAGGAGGACAAAGAGGACACCGGTCAACAGCGCGAGGTGTGTGGTCAGACGTCGGGAGATATCCAGGATCTCCTGAGAACGAGGAGCCACCTCAATCCACAATCGTATGCGATGCCATAAGTATTCACCCAAAGACCACGTGGGAAATACCGGGCGTTGGGGAATGGCATCCACCGCCCGTTTCCCATGAAGGGTGTCTTTGAGCCATGACATAGGCGTTTATCGCTCCCTTGTTTCCAGGTTATGGGGTGGGGGCCCCATGTATTTCGACGCCGCCGGCTGTCATCTCAAGACAAGTAGGTGGTCTCTCCGGTCTTCGACCCTTGTAAGCCACCTGTGACTGCATGACACCTGTTATAGCACAACTTGCGAAAAAGGGGGAAATCGGGCGCCCTGGGGAGTGAAGGGCATCCCAAAGAGCTGGGATGCCCCCAAAAGTCTCCTTTACAGGACGTCCACGTGCAATGTGGCCAGGAACTCCTTGTTGTTCCGAGTCCGGGCCAGACGCTCCAACAACGGCTGGATGGCCTCCACGCCGCCGCCCAGCGCGTCGATCATGCGACGCAGGAGCCACACTTTCTGCAGGACCTCCTCGTCCAAGAGGAGTTCCTCTCGCCGGGTGCCGGAACGTTCGATGTCGATGGCGGGGAAAATGCGCCGTTCGGCCAGGCGCCGGTTAAGGTGCAACTCCATGTTCCCCGTGCCCTTGAACTCTTCGTAGATGACATCATCCATCCGGCTGCCCGTGTCCACCAGACAGGTGGCGATGATGGTCAAACTCCCGCCTTCCTCCAAATTCCGGGCCGCACCAAAGAACCGCTTGGGCGGGTAGAGGGCGGAGGGGTCTAAACCACCGGAAAGGGTTCGACCACTCGGCGGGACAATGAGGTTGTACGCACGGGAGAGCCGGGTGATGGAATCCAGCAGGATCACCACATCCTTCTTCATTTCCACCAGTCGCTTTGCCCGTTCCAAGGCCAACTCGGCCACCTTCACGTGATGGCTCACCGGCTCATCAAAGGTGGAGCTGTACACCTCGGCCTCGACCGCGCGTTCCATATCTGTCACTTCTTCCGGTCGCTCGCCAATGAGGACGACCATCAAGTGGATGTCGTCGTAGTTCTCCGTGATCCCGTTGGCGATCTGTTTGAGGATGGTGGTCTTGCCCGCCTTGGGCGGAGATACGATAAGCCCACGCTGTCCCCGACCGATGGGAGCCAGGAGGTCGATCAGTCGGGTGGCCAGGATATGGGGCTTGGTTTCCAATTTGATCTGTTGATTGGGGAAGATGGGGGTCAACCGGTCGAACCAGGGGCGGAATTTGGCCAACTCCGGGTCCGCGCCGTTAATGGCTTCCACCTTGAGGAGCCCCATGTACTTCTCCGTCTCCTTGGGCGGCCGTACCTGCCCCATGACGAAGTCCCCCGGACGCATGTTGAAGCGCCGGATCTGGGACTGGGATACGTAGACGTCGTGGGACGAGGGCACAAGTCGCTTGGTGCGGAGGAAGCCGATCCCTTCTTCTACGATGTCCAAGATCCCCCCACCAAACTGGAGCCCTTGTTGTTCTGCGTTTGCCTGGAGCAAGCGCATGATAAGGTCCGTCTTATTCAAGCGGGTATACCCGCTAATTCCCATCTCGCGAGCCATCTCTCGCAACTCGGCTAATGTCTTTTTTTCCAACTCTGCAATGTTCACCGTTTCCACCTCGCGCTCTGTTATATTTGATATAGCGGTCTTGCCGCCTTCATCCATACTGCTGGTGCCCATGGATCTTCTCCGCGTGTGATTTCAATGTGTGCTGATTGACAAAACTCGGTCGTACCTTGGCGGCGGACGGGTCCGCGCCTTGACGGGACTCCGATGTTCTCGTCCCGTGCATAGAAAGAGTTTTTGGTGGGTGCTGGCCGGGCGAAGCCCGGCCAGCACCCACCAAAAACTCTTTCTATACACGGGACGA
>JAADDB010000278.1 GCA_013154135.1 Chloroflexota bacterium | reverse complement strand
GGGATCATGGTAAAGAGTCCAGTTACGCCAGAACCACCATCCACTGACCAAAAGAGCGCTTCCCAACGCCAAAAGAGGATACTGCCAAGCTGCACGTGAATCCCCCCGTGCGCGAGCGCCCAAGAAAAGGGCCACTGCGACCCACGGCCACACGGTGAGCCCACTTAACTTGGTCAGGGCTGCCCCTCCAGCTAACAGACCTAAGAGAAGGGAAGTACGGAGAGTGGGGCCAAAGCGCCAGGAATGCGCGGCCAACGCCAGGGTAAGCGTGGTTAAAGGAATGACCAAGGCGTCGTTGGAGACGGCACTGGTGATGAACAAGTACATGGGGTTAAAAGCCACAAAAGCCCCCACGGCTAGGGACCAAGTCGGTTGACGCGGGAAAAGAGTGCGAGTCAACCAAATGGCCCCTAACACCGTCCCCAAGCCCATGAGGACGGAAACGATCCGCCAAAAATGGATGGTAAACACCATACCGCTCCAGGGATACCGTTGCCAAGGCCCGTGCAACACCAAATTCCGGTTCGCCAGTTGTGTGGCATCCCCTAAATTCGCATGGGGGTTGGGGGGACACGCTTGGGCCACATCCGCGAGGGGGAGGTGAAGGAGGCGGGCCAGGGAAGCCTCGAACCAGTAATAGAGAGAAGGTTGACTCCCCTCCTGACGCCAAGGGGTTTTCACACCCGGCTGTTGCACGGGCAAGGTGCCCCCGCGGGCCAGATGAGCCACAAAGCCGATGTGCCAATACTCGTCGGATGTTTCACAAATGGGATTTAGCACGCTGTGCCCCAAAGCGAGAAAAAGATAGGCCATGACTAAGACCAGGGCACCACGGCGAAAATATCGTTCTCTGCTTTCCTGCAAGGTATGCCCCTCCTACTTTTTCCCCCTCGGTATCGCCTGTGGCGGATAAATAACGACCGTACCATCGGAAGAGATGGCTTTATCGTGTAGTTGGGGAATCAACCGCTGCTTTGTTTCCCAATCATATAGCCCAATGGCTATACGCAATCCATCCCGGCACCCTCCTGCTGGAAGGATGAGGCGATGGGGATCCCACCAAGCGAACCCCGGTTCCCACCAAGAAGTGGGATAAGCGCCGTACAAAGGATGAGTGTCCTCCTGAGCCACGAGTTCCCCTGCCCTATTATACGCGTGAACGAAAACCACGTAATTCTTGGGCACCCGCTCCGATGCCCCCCAGGCCAGGAAGATGCGCCATTCCCCTTCTCCGGGGAGAACCCGGGCCTCATACAAGTGGAGCCCTCTCGCAAAAGTAGCCTGCGGGGGGCCGGACACCCGGGCCGGCCGAGGCTCGTACACCGGGAGCACCACGTATAAGACCACCATCGCACTGAGGAGTCCCCACCCCCAAAGCAAGAGCCCATCCAAGCGTTTATCATGCCACCCATATATCCCCCAAGCCCACAAGAGGAAAAAAGGAAACCCCATCGTCAAAAGATAACGAGGCGCATCAATGTAATACCGTCGAGTTGCGAAAAAGGCCACCACGAGAATCGGCAGGAACAAGCTCAGGAGAAAATCAAATCCCTTCCCCCTTCCCCGTCGGGCAAGGCCCCATCCGGCCAAAATTAAAAAGCCTCCCACCGCGTAGTAGAACACATCCGGAGCCAAAATGAACCCCTCGCCGGCTTCAATGAAAAACGTCTTAAACAAACGTCCGGCCTCCGAAGAGAAAAGAGTGGGCCACGACAACGGCTCCGGCCGCAGGGCCAAAGCCCGGCGCACAAGCGGATCGTGGTACAACCACACGTTACGCACCCAAAGGGGAAGCGAGAGGAGAAGAGCGCTTCCGACCCCTTTCACTACGGGCCAAACCCGTTCCCCGCGCCACATGCCCCACAAGAGGAGAACGAAAAGGGGGAAGAGGAGGAAAAGCGCATCGTGGCGGGTGTACAGGGCCAGCCCCAGCAAGAGCGTCCAGCGCCACGCGGGAACGGCCTGGAATCCACGACGCCACGCGGCCAGCATCTCCCCGTACAGCAGTGTGGCCCATACAATGGCCAACGCTGTGTTCGTGATACCCGTTTGGAGGAACAAAAAGGTAGGCGTCAGCAAAAGAAGAAAGCCCGGCAAAAAGGCAAGGGGAGAAGGAGCCCATACGCGAGCGCCGCGATACGCGGCCGCCAAAACAAGGAGTCCCAAAAGCCAGGAAAATACGCGAAGGGCGTACATAAAGGGAGCTCCTTCTGCCCGCGGAATAGCCCGTGCCCCATTTCCGTAGGGTGCCATGTGAAGAAAGAAGGGGTTCTCCTCGATCCAGGTATGGGGGTCAGACACAGGCGTAGGGGCTGTCACCAGCGCGGCCAGCCAATAGTAAAGCGGGGGTTGACTGCGCTCGTCCACGTGCCAAAGCCCCGAAGGAGCCGGGTCCCACACAGGCCACAGAACCCCTTCTCGCACTTGGTAGACGTAGAGGAGGTGGGCCGCCTCATCGGGCTTGGCCAACACCCGGATAGGACGCCAGTAAAACGTGGCCATCAGCGCGTAGAGGAGGGCCATTCCGATGAACACCCATCGGTCCTGTCGTCTCTGACGAAACGCGTCCGGCTTCATGAAAGGATAGCCGCCTCCGCGCGGGATACATCAGCCAGGTTTGGCAGGAGCACATGGGGGTGAAAAGCGGCCAACGTGTCCGCGGAATAGGGACCGGTGGCCACGGCGACGGTCCGCGCACCGGCACGGTGGCCGCTTTGAATGTCCAAGGGTGTGTCGCCGATCACCACAACGCGTATGCTTTCCGGAACATCGGGGACGCTCGAACGAGCACGCTCGAGGGCAAGCAGGGGGAGTTCATCCCGCTCCAGGGCATCAGAGCCGTACGCGCCCACGCGAAAAAGGGAGGGGTCAAATCCCGCGTAACGCAGTTTGAGGTGGGCACCCTCAGGGATGTTCCCGGTCACCAAACCGAGGAGCACATCCCCGCGCTGGGACAACCGCGTCACCAGGCCTCGGGCTCCCGGTAGGGGGAGGGGAGGGCGCTCCTGTAAGAGCGCCTCCAAGTGCTTGGCAAACGCCCGTCGATACAAGGGAAAACGCTCCCAAATAACCGCCTCCGAGAGCCCGGCAGCCGTCAACACATCCCGCAACGTCAGGCGATCGCTCTTCCCGGCCATGTTATAACGGTGCAGGGGACCAGAAGTGCCATACACCTCCTCCATGGCCCGTTCCATGGCCTTCCGCCCCACCTTTCGGCTGTCCAACAGCGTGCCATCGATGTCAAAGAGAACGAGGTACACCGTCTTCTTCCCCCCAACCGGGAATTGCTTATGTGACCACCCCGCCGTCCACGCTCAGCACCGCTCCGTTCACAAAGCGTGCCTCGTCCGAGGCCAAGTATAAGTACGCGTACGCGACATCTTCTGGTTCTCCCCACATGCGCAAGGGGGTACGCTGAATAACGGCCTGGACCACCTGGGCGGGCAACCCCGCGGTCATCTCCGTGCGAATAAAGCCCGGCGCCACCGCGTTCACCCGAATGCCCTTGGGCCCCAGCTCCCGGGCCCACACTTTGGTCATGCCGATGACACCGGCTTTGGAAGCCACGTAGTTGGTTTGGCCGAAATTGCCGTACAGGGCCACCACCGAACTCGCGTTCAGGATAACCCCTTTGCCTTGAGCGACCATGATGGGGGCAATAGCCTTGGTACAGTGGAAAACGCCCCGCAAGTTCACATCGATGACAAAATTGAAATCCTCCAACGTCATCTTCAACAACGTCCGGTCCCTCAAAACCCCCGCGTTGTTCACCAGAATATCTATCCGGCCAAAGTGGTCCATGACCTGTTGAACCATCCGTTCGACAGAGGTGAAATCCGTCACATCCACAGGGATGAAGACAGCCTCGCCCCCGGCGTCACGGATGGCGGCAGCCGTTGCCTGGCCTTGTTCTTCATCGATGTCGGTAATGGCCACTTTAGCCCCTTCCCGAGCGAAAATGCGGGCAGTGGCCGCGCCAATGCCCCGAGCTGCCCCGGTAATCACCGCGACCTTCTCCTCTAACCGGCCCATAGACGCCTCCTTTCACACCGTCCTGGTTGAATGAACTGACAAGACCCGGCAATCCCCCTACAACGCCCTTGCCCCAAGACGGAAGAGAGTTCAGTCCACCATTTCCACGGCCAGGGCCACGGCTTCCCCTTCGCCCAAGCAAAGGGCCGCGATGCCCCGCCGCAAGCCCCGTTGTTTCAACGCGTGCAACAACGTCACCAAAATGCGAGCGCCGCTGGCACCGATGGGATGTCCCAACGCGATGGCACCGCCGTTCACGTTCACACGACGTTGGTCCAAGCCCAATTCCCGCATATCCGCGACCATCTGGGCGGCGAAAGCCTCGTTGATCTCGTACAAGTCCGCATCCTCCGGTCCCCACCCTAAGTCCTGCCAGAGACGACGGATCGCGTAAATAGGCGCGGTGAAGAGGGCAATAGGTTCCACCGCGGCCTGAGCATACCCTAAAATCCGGGCCATGGGACGGATGCCCAACTCGCGTGCCCGGTTGCCGTGCATGACCACAAGGGCCGCGGCCCCATCGCTGAGAGGCGGTGCGTTCCCCGCGGTGACGCTTCCCCCGTCCTTGAACGCGGGAGAAAGGGCCGCCAGTTTAGCCAAAGAGGTGTTCGGCCGAGGACATTCATCCCGTGTGACGGTAAGAGGCTCCCCTTTCCTCTGGGGCACAGCAACCGGAACGATCTCCTCGTCGAACCGCCCTTCCTGGATGGCCTGAAGAGCTCGCACGTGGCTTTCGAAGGCGAAAACATCTTGGGCCTCGCGGCTCACCCCGTAATGCTCCGCGATCCATTCCGCGGCCATGCCCATGTGCACATTCTCCCACGCGCTCCACAAGCCATCGTGGACCGTGGCATCCACCACCTCGCGGTTGCCCATGCGATAGCCCGTGCGCGCGCCCGGGAGCAAATAGGGGCCCTGGCTCATGCTCTCCATGCCCCCTGCGACGTAGATCGTTCCCTCCCCGGCCAGGATATAGCTGGCAGCCGTCATCACAGCCTTGAGCCCGGAACCACACACCTTGTTCAGAGTCACCGCCCCCACGGAGGAGGGCAGACCCGCCTTTAAGGCCGCGTTCCGGGCCGGTGCCATGCCCGTTCCGGCCTGGACCACCTGCCCCATGATGACTTCTGCTATGGCTTCTGGGGGGATGCCGGCCCGCTCCACCGCGGCCCGAATAGCCACGCCGCCCAGGTCTGTGGCTGAAAGAGGGCTCAAACTGCGCAAGAAACGCCCAATGGGCGTCCGCGCCGCGGACACAATGACCACATCATCTTTGATGCGCATGATGCCTCCTCACCTTTGAATCTGTGCAAACCGATCTGCCCGCGATGAAGGCACGACCGAGTTTGGTCTGTCAATCAGCCGTCCCAAATCGGCCCCTAAGGTCCTAACCACTCTTGGAAGTGGGTTTGGCCTTGGGTTGGCGGGGCACCCCTTCCCGGGTAGGGGCTTTGCGAGGACGCCGTTTGGGAGGTGGTGCCACCTTTTTGGCGAAAGCCCGAATGGCTTCTCCCGCCTTTTCGCGGATGACCGAACCGTGGCCCGGCGCGGCCACTTCCACACCCCGCAACCGGGCTAACTTACGAATGGACTGCTTGAGGATGTCCGGCTGGGGGGTGAACATGGCCGGCGGGAGGCTTAACTTCCCTCGCCAGTTGACCAGGGCGTCCCCCGTGAAGAGCACCCCTCGTTCCTTGCCGAACAGGGCAATATGACCGGGCGTATGCCCGGGAGTGTGGAGCACGGAAAGCCCGTTGTCCAACTCCTCCCCGTCCACCACCAATAAGTCCGGGTTAAGGCGGGGGATGCGGAAAAGGGTTAACATGAGCAACGTGTGCAGAGGGAGATAGAGGACGCCCAAAGGATGCCGCAGATTGGGCCAGCGACGCCAGCGTCCCTTGAAAAACATGGCCTCAATCGCGTGCACGTAGACGCGAGCGCCCGTGGCCTCCCGAATGACGCGCAAACCACCGTAATGGTCAAAATCCGCGTGGGTGATGATGATCTCCCGGATGTCCCCGACCTTAAAGCCAGCCCCTTCGATGGCCTTGAGGATGTGCTTGCCCTGCCAGGGCAAACCCGTGTCAATGAGAGTCAGCCCCTCCTCCCAGCGCCACACATACGCGTTCACATACCCCAATGTGTCAATGTGCCAGACGTTTTCCGCGATCTCTTTCACAGCAACTCCCTCCTATTCCGAAACGATGCGCACCCCGGAACTCGTACCCAACCGGGTCGCACCGGCTCGAATCATGGTCAACGCTTGTTCGCGGGTCCGAATGCCACCGGCCGCTTTGACGCCCATATCCGGCCCGACGACCTTACGCATGAGGGCCACATCCTCGGGTGTTGCGCCGCCGGGCCCAAAGCCGGTGGAAGTTTTCACATAATCGGCCCCGGCCACTTTGGCCAACACGCACGCGGCCACCTTCTCCTCATCGGTGAGAAGGGCTGTTTCCAAGATGACCTTGACCAGGGCTCCCATTTCATGGGCCTCGTGCACGACCCCTGTGATGTCATCCACCACATAGGTGTAATGACCGGACTTCAACCGCCCGATGTTCATCACCATGTCGACTTCCCGGGCGCCCGCTTCTAGACTGGCCTTCGTCTCAAAGGCTTTCACCGAAGGCAACGTGGCCCCTAAAGGGAAACCGATAACCGTACAAGGCACGATGCCCGCGTCGGCCACCAAGTCGTGGGCCAGGGAAATCCACGTGGGATTCACACACACACTCGCGAAGTGGTAACGCAACGCTTCCTCGCATACCCGACGGATATCCGTTTCCGTGGCCTCCGGCCGGAGAAGGGTGTGATCGATGTAGGAAGCCAGTTGTTGGGGGGGTAGGTCTTCCAGTTCCCGTGCGGCAGGCGTGTACACTTCCCACGTCGCGTGCAAATCCCCGCCTTGTTCGTGCAACGAATACAGTGTCTGGGCAATCAGATGTTGAATCACCTGGTTTGAAAGTGCCATTATGGTCCTCCCTTTTCTACAGGCGCTTTTACGGGCGAGATGGGTGACGAAGGCATCATCCCATGCCTCTCTGGGGTCTCGGAAGAGGGCTCCGCGTGGGGATTGGGGCGATCCAGAGGAGGTGGATACGTGGCATGAGGGATGGGCCCCATCCGTGTGAGGGGCCAATATCGCCAAACCACCTTTCCCACCAGCATGTTCATGTCCAACAGGCCCCAGGAATGGGAGTCATTGGAGAAGTTGCGATTATCCCCCAACACGTAAACCTGATGAGGGCCGACGACCACAGGGTCGGCCACATAGGTGGGGGAAGCAGCAATGTACGGTTCGGGCAAGGGCAGCCCGTTGATGTACACTTGACCGTTGTGCACGGACACTGTTTCCCCCGGCAGGCCAATGACCCGTTTGATAAGGGTGCGCTTAGGGTTTGGAGGATACCGGAAGACAATGACGTCCCCGCGGCGAGGAGGATGCCGCCAGTAAGCCAACCGGTAGACGAACACGTATTCCCCATCGTGAAACGTGGGTTCCATGCTCGAACCTGTCACCCGGAAGTTCAGGACAATCGAACGGATGGCAAAGAACAGGATAAGCGTGAGTAGAATGACGTTGAGGAGTTCCCGCATCTCTCGTCCCAGGAGCTCCCCCCAGGCTTCCTCGTGTCCATCGGTCCGCTGTCCTTCCGAGATCATGGTCGTGTGCCCGCTCACTGGCCTTCCTCGTCCCACTGACGCAATAGAGCAATTGCCTTATCCAAGCGACGCAAGGTTTCTTCCCGGCCCAAGGCGAGGATGATGTCGAAGAGAGGTGGAGCGACCTTCTTCCCTGTAAGGGCCACGCGAATGGGAGCAAACACCTGGCCGGCTTTTAATCCCATCTGAGCGGCCAGATCTCGCAAGGCCTTTTCCAGCGCGTCGGCCTCGAAAGGCGTCTGGGCGATGACATCGCGAGCAGCTTGAAGGGCGGCCAATGTCTCGGCCGCGGTGGTCTTGCGGGCGATGAGCATGGCCGGCTCGTATTCCGGTTCCCGGTAGAGAAAGTCCACCAGGGGGGTAGCCTCGGTCAGTCGTTTGATCCGTTCCTGGACCGAAGGCAACAGGCGACGCAAGCGCTCATCCGAACGCAACGTGTCCTCGGGAATGTCCAAATCCCGGCTGAGGAAGGGCAAGAGACGCTCCAGGAGTTCATCCACCGAGAGGCGCCGGATATACACCCCGTTCAGCCAATCCAGCTTGGAATAGGGAGCGGCCGCGGGTTTGGGGTTGATGTCCTTGAGGTCAAAATGGGCGATGGCTTCTTCCCGGGAGAAGATCTCCACCTCCGGGTCGTAAGACCAGCCAATCCGGGCCAGCCAGTTGAACATGGCCTCGGGGAGATATCCCTGCTCCCGGAAATCCCGAATGAGGATGGGAAGCCCGCTCTTCTCCGCCCGCCGTTTGCTCATCTTCCCCTTGCCGGAGGGGTCCAAAATGACCGGCAGGTGACAATGCAAAGGCATCTCCCAACCGAACGCGTCGTAGAGGAGGCGGTGTTTGGGCAGGCTGGGAATCCACTCCTCACCCCGCAGCACGTGGCTGATCTCCATGAAGTGATCGTCCACCACAACGGCCAGGTGGTAGGTGGGATAGCCGTCGGATTTGAGCAAGATGAAGTCGTCCAAGGTGGAAGCATCCACCTCAATGAGCCCGCGCAGGAGATCGTAGGCCACCACTTTCCCCTCCAACGGGGTCTTGAAACGGATGACGTAGGGACGGCCTTCGGCCTCGCGCTGGGCGACCTCCTCCGGCGTCAGGTAACGACAGCGCCGATCATAGCGCGGGGGTTCTCCTCGCGCCTGCTGTTCCTTACGCATCTGCGCCAGTTCTTCGGGGGTACAAAAGCACTTGTAGGCTTTCCCCTCGTCCACAAGCCAATGGGCCCATTTCTGGTATAAATCCAAGCGCTGCGACTGGATGTATGGTCCATACTCTCCGCCCACATCGGGCCCCTCATCCCAGTCGAGGCCTAACCAACGCAAACCGTCCATGATGTCCTGAACGGAATCGGGGACATACCGTTTGCGGTCGGTATCTTCAATGCGGAGGATGAACGAGCCATCACAATGGCGGGCATAGAGCCAATCGTAGAGGGCTGTACGAGCGCCTCCGAGGTGCAAGTACCCGGTCGGACTGGGGGCAAAACGCACCCGTACACGCTCCGGACAGGGTGTTGTTTCTGAAGTCATCGGTGTCTTGTCTCCTTCATTACGGACTGGCTTTGTGGGCAAACAGCCCTGGGTGACTGACAAAACGCAGTAGCACCTTTTCGATTGTATCAAAACCTGATAGACTGACAAAACTGGTAAGGGCAACGAGTTCCCCGACGGGTGGGTTAACGATAATAGCCGGTCGTTACACACGGCATTTTTTCAGCAAAGCCAAATTTGGCCCTCCATCCGGCTACAGGTATAATGCCAGCAACTCGCCTGTGGCGAGGGATGACTTGCTGCAATTCACAGGGAAAGGGAGGAGCATCTGTGTCGGATCAGGAAACGAAAGTCAAAGTCATACCCCGAAAACGCGTGGTTGTGAAGTTGGCGCGGGGCATGAAGCTTACCGGAAAGGTGCGCCGTGTGACGAATTTTGGCGCGTTTGTGGACATTGGTGTGAACACCGATGGGCTCGTCCACATCTCCGAACTGGCCCCCTACCGCGTGGCCAAAGTGACAGACGTGGTCAACGTGGGGGATGAGGTGACCGTGTGGATCAAGGACTTGAACAAGGCGGAAAACCGCATCAGCTTGACCATGATCCCCCCGGGCACCAAGACCATTCGGGACCTCCAGGTGGGAGACATTGTCAAGGGCACGGTCACCCGCATTGAGCCGTACGGCGCGTTTGTGGACATCGGCATCGGCCGGGACGCGCTGCTGCGTGTTCGCGAGATGGCCGAAGGATATGTGCGTAACCCGGAGGACATCGTCCAAGTGGGCGAAGAGCTGGAAGCGCGCGTGATCCGCGTGGATGTCCGCCGGAACCAGGTGGACCTGAGCCTAAAGGGGCTCCGGGAGGAAGCGGAAGAACCGCAAGCTGTGGAGCAGGAACTCCCCGAGGCGCTCCCTGAAGAGGAAGAAGAGGAAATCGTCAGCCCCTTCGAGATCGCTTTCCTGGAAGCCCAAGCCCAAAAGGAGCGGCGGCGGGAGAAACGACGCAAGAAAAAGCGCTGGGAAGCATTCGAGGACGACGAAATCATCCGGCGCACGTTGGAATACGCGGACAAGAGCAGCTAAAAAGTAACGAACAAGGATCCTTGGGGGGATTTTCAGCATAGGGACTGCCCCGTGAGGGGGGAAGCCCATTGAAACCGCGGCTGAACAGGAGCCATCCCCTTAGGACAGGGATCCCGTGGTCGGACACCCACCCCTGTTCAGCGAGCCAATGTGCGGGGCTGCCCATCACCTGCATTACTCATGACGACCCCGAGCCCGTCCGCTGCCAGGGTGCTATGGCGTTGTGTTGCCAAACAGGGGCGTTGACGCGAGGACTTGTCATACAAACATCGGGACTTTCTGTGGGGTATAACGGTGGGGTTTGGTTTTTTAGCGGGCATAAGCTCCTTTATTTTGGGCGCCTTAGGATGGAATCGCGGCACGGGCTCTTCCAACATGGGCCGGGCATACCACCGCTGGAGCCGCATCACCCCCCACGGAGTGCCCTGGGGTAGACGGCAGTGGGGCCCGCGACCGCCCCAGTACAAGCTCTACACGGATGTCCCTGTATTCCCTCTCCCCACGCCTCCGCAAATCCCCATGAGCGTGTCTCTCGCTCTGGAACGACGGCGAAGCATCCGGGATTACACGGGATACCCCATCTCCCCAGATGCTTTAAGTGCCCTTCTCCACGCGGCCCAGGGTATCACAGAACCTTCCTATCCGAAACGCGCCGCTCCCTCGGCCGGAGCTTTGTATCCCCTCGAACTATATGCTATCCTCCACCGGGTGCGGGACGTTGAGCCCGGGTTGTACCACTACCGGGTCACAGAGCACGCGCTGGAACAACTGCGGCTTGGAGATCTACGGAAGCCGATAACCCGTATTTGTTTGGACCAGGAACATGCCCACACCGCAGCGGTAGTCTTTGTGATAACCGGCGTCTTTGCCCGCACGGAGTGGAAGTACGAAGGACGAGCCTATCGCTACGTGCTGCAGGAAGTGGGGCATGTGGGGGAAAACATCTACTTGGCCGCGACGGGGTTGGGCTTGGGTGCATGTGCCATCGGCGCGTATTTCGACGAGGAATTGGATGCGTTATTGGGAGTCGATGGGGAAGAGGAAACATCGCTCTACGTCCTGACCGTTGGACAACCTGCGATTTGACCGATCGCAGCTGCATCTTCCTCTCTCAATGCAAGGAGGCCTGCAAAGGGTGAAACGTTGGCAATTTTGGCTAGGGGTGCTGGTGAGTGCGATCTTCCTTTATCCGGCACTCCGAGGATTGCACCTCCATGAGGTGTGGATGTACCTCCGCCACGCGAAGTACGGATGGATAGTGCCCGGAGTAGCTGTCTACTTCGTGGGCGTGTGGCTGCGCACATGGCGTTGGCATTACATGCTGCGCCCCCTCAAACATATTCCCCTGAGGGTCCTCTTCCCGGTCGTGTGTATTGGGTATTTTGGGAATAACGTGTATCCCGCACGGGCAGGGGAGGTGTTGCGGGCGTATGTGCTCAAACGTAAATCCGACATTCCCATGAGCGCATCTCTGGCCACCATTTTGGTAGAACGCATTTTCGACGGGCTGGTGATGCTCCTTTTCGTGTTCCTGGCCCTGCCCTTTGCCCCCTCCCTGGCCGGATACCGGCAATTCATCACTCTGCTGAGCCTGGCGTTTTTCCTGGCTTTAGGCATTTTCTTCTGGGCGGCCGTGCAGCCCCAACGGGTGCAACGCGTGTACAGGTGGTTCGCGGACCGGCTGATTCCCCAATCCTTCCGGGAAAAGGCGGATGGGATGGTGGAACGTTTTCTGGAAGGCATCCACTTCTTGCGTCGGCCTCAAGATGTGATTATGATATTCCTCACCTCGGTCCTCATCTGGTTGGCCGAAACGGTCAAATACTGGTTTGTGATGCACGCGTTCTCCTTCCACGTGCCGTTCATCGTCCTCATGCTCATGAACGGCATTGTGAACTTGGCTACCACGCTTCCCGCAGCCCCCGGCTATGTGGGCACCTTCGACACACCGGGCATTGCTGTGCTGGTCGCGTTTGGGGTGGACAAGGATTTGGCAGCGGGATACACATGGGTCCTCCACGCGGCCCTGTGGCTCCCCATCACCCTTCTCGGCGCCTATTACATGTGGCTCGAACACCTTCGGTGGGAAGATATCGAGCGAGCAGAATTGCAACTGACAGAGTGAGGAGGACATTGTTATGAAACACATCACGGTCATCGGCACCGGCTACGTGGGCCTGGTGACGGGAACATGTTTCGCGGATTTGGGGAATCAAGTTGTAGGGCTGGACATTGACGAAGGCAAGATCCAAGCTCTGCAACAGGGCATTGTTCCCATCTTTGAACCCGGCCTGGAAGAAATGGTCCGTCGCAACATGGAGGCCGGCCGACTTTCCTTTACAACGTCGTATGAGGAAGCCCTCAAGGACGCGGATTTCGTCTTTGTCGCGGTGGGCACCCCAGAAGGGGTAGACGGCGAAGCGGATTTGCGCTATGTGCGCATGGCCGCGGAAAGCATTGCCAAGGTGATGGACCATCCCCTGATTATCGTCAACAAGAGCACCGTGCCCGTGGGCACGGGAGACTTTGTGGCCGACATCATCCGCAAGTACCAGCCGGAGCCCATCCCCTTTGCCGTGGTCAGTAACCCCGAATTCCTCCGTGAGGGCTCGGCCATCAACGACTTCCTCAACCCCGATCGGGTCGTCCTGGGGAGCACCGACCCAGAAGCAGCCGAGAAAGTGGCCCAACTGTACCTTCCCCTCCGGGCTCCCATTATGATCACCGACCTCCGCACCGCGGAGATGATCAAATACGCGTCCAACGCGTTCTTAGCCACACGCATCTCCTTCATCAACGAAATCGCGGCCATCTGCGAACGGCTGGGTGCTGACGTGAAGGAGGTGGCCCGAGGGATGGGGTATGATAAACGCATTGGGCCCTACTTCCTGGACGCGGGCCTTGGGTTCGGGGGCTCCTGTTTTCCCAAGGATGTGAAGGCCCTGGAGCACATGGCCCTTGTGCACGGCGCTCACCCTCAACTCCTCCGGGCCGTCATGGAAATCAACCGGGATCAACGTCGTCGGGTCATCCTGAAATTGCGGGAGCTCTTGGGCGGCTCGCTCCAGGACAAAGTCATCGGGCTCTTGGGGCTTTCCTTCAAGCCCAACACGGACGACATGCGAGAAGCCCCCTCCATTGACCTCTACCACATGCTGATCAACGAAGGAGCCATTGTGCGCGGATATGATCCCGTCGCGATGGAGAACGCGCGGCGACTGTTGCCGGAAATGGAGTTGGCCGAAGACCCCTATCAACTGGCCGAAGGTGCGGACGCACTCGTCGTGGTCACCGAGTGGAATGAATTCAAGAACCTGGACCTGAAACGCGTCCTCTCCCTCATGCGAGGCAATGTCCTCATTGACGGCCGGAACATTTACGACCCGAAACGGATGAGGGAGTTGGGGTTCGAATATCGGGGCATGGGAAGGGGGTACCAAGTCAATGGACGGTGAAGGAGGAACCTTCGGCGCCCAGACAACCCGATATCAGCTGGATAACGGTTTGACCGTGCTCCTGAAGGAAATGCACACGGCCCCGGTGGTCAGCGTGTGGGTCTGGTACCGCGTGGGAAGCCGCAATGAGGTGCCCGGGAAGACAGGGATCTCCCACTGGGTGGAACACATGCAGTTCAAGGGGACGACCAAGTATCCTCCCGGCACATACGACCGGCTCATCTCCCGGGTGGGTGGCGTTTTCAACGCCATGACGTGGCTGGATTACACGGCTTATTTCCAGACGTTACCCTCGGCCCACGTGGCCCTGGCGTTGGACATTGAATCCGATCGCATGCTGAACAGCACGTTCGCGCCGGAAGAGGTGGAACGAGAACGGACGGTCATCCTCTCCGAACGGCGCATGAACGAAAACCGTCCCACCTTTCTCCTGGCCGAAGAGGTGCAAAATCTGGCCATCAAGGCCCACTCCTACCACCACGAAGTCATCGGGTGGCCTGCAGACCTTCGGACCATGACCCGAGACGACCTGTACGCCCATTACCGCACCTATTACGCGCCGAACAACGCCATTCTAGTCGTGGTAGGCGATTTCGATACCCAAGAAATGCAGAAGCAGATACACCGCTACTTTGCCCCGCTCCCGCCCGGTCATGTGCCCAACCGACCTCCCACAGAGGAGCCACCCCAAAGGGGGGAAAGACGGGCGTACCTTGCCGGAAGTGGGGATACCCACTACGTCCAGATCGCGTTCCACGCGGTTCCCGCCCTCCACGAGGACTTCTTCCCTATGGTGGTGTTGGACGCGATCATGGGCGGGGCCAAATCCTTTGGGGGCGGGGGAAGCAGCCATCGGAGCTCACGGCTTTACAAAGCACTGGTGACACGTGGGCTGGCCGCGGACGTGGGGACATGGATAGGACCGACCATCGACCCTTACCTGTGGTGGTTTGACGCGACCGTCAACCAGGGACACACCCCGGAGGAGGTGGAGAACGTCCTGTGGGAGGAAATCGCGCGGGTGCAAGAGGAACGCGTTCAAACCGCGGAGCTGGAAAAAGCCCGCAAGCAGGTACGAGCCCACTTCATCTACGGTGCGGAAAGTATCACCAACCAAGCCCGCTGGTTGGGCTTCGCGGAAGTGGTCACCCACCTGGAATGGTTGGACGCGTACATAGATCGCATTGCCGCGGTGAGCGCAGAAGACGTACAACGGGTAGCCCAGAAATACCTACGACGGGACCAAGCCACCGTCGGGTGGTATGTTGCGCAATAGAAGGGCAAAACAAGCTGAGTCGCTAAAATCGGCCCTGCGTATTCGTTTCTCTC
>JAADDB010000101.1 GCA_013154135.1 Chloroflexota bacterium | reverse complement strand
ATATGCCACAGGACTAGGGATATCGACCTTGTCCAAAGGGCCAATCTACTTTAAAATACGTGGAGATGATGTCTTCTGTTTTACGCGGCGGTGGATTACATGGATGAATGGTCGACCCTCAACAACATAGCCTATTGGATCGGACATGCGGTCTGTCACCAATGGCCTTCCCATTCGTACATGGCTTTTGGGAAACCGTTGCCCCTGTGCGCCCGCTGTACCGGGCTCTACCTGGGCCTGATGGGCACATTGGGGTACATCCTCCTCCGAGGAGGACGCACGCGCAGGGGATGGCCTTCCCCCCGCGTGATGGCTGTCCTGTTTCTCTTCTTCAGCGCGTGGGCGGTGGATGGGCTGAACTCCTTCCTGGCGTTTTTGGGATGGCCCCACCTGTACACGCCGCACAACGGCCTGCGTTTGGCCACCGGTCTGTTACAGGGGACTGTGATGGGGGCTCTCATGTGGCCCTTGTTTGCCCAGACGACCTGGGGGCTGTTACCCACCGAACGGGTGATGACCTCCTGGTCGGACGTGCTTGGGGCCCTGGCGCTGGACGGGCTATGGTGGCTCGCCATGCAGGATGGGGATGGGCTCCGATGGGGTTTGGGGTTGTTCAGCATCCTGGGAGTGGTGATCGCGTTTACCCTCCTCGTGAGTGTGGCCCTACGGATATTCCTGCGTCGTGTGGAAAAAGGGGATGAAGATGGGGGAATCCTGCTAGGCGTGAGCAGCGTGTTGGCGTTGGTCATTCTCTTCGCCATCGCCGCAGCCCGATATTATTGGCTCGACTGAGTGGAGCGGTCACCACGCCCGCCATGCACCAAAAACTCTCTCCCCGCACGGGGCGAGAACGTAGGCGTCCCGCCGAGGTGCGGACCCGTCCGCCGCCGAGGCACGACCAAACTCAACGGGAAGGAGGGCGTTTTTGAGATAGAAGTTTGTTGAATTCTTTCCCGAAGAGACCTGTTTTGCGTGGGTGCGGGCCGTTTGTCCAAAGTCCAATGAAGGAAGAACGAACGTCAAAGAAAGGAGGTTCCCATGCGTTTGGACCTGGGTAGACCCTTTGTGTACGGATTTGAGGATCCGGATTGGCCGGTGAAGATGCTCATCGGCGCGCTCATTTACCTGGTGGGCCTGGTTTTCTCCGTCATCTTGGTCGGGTTGTTGCCCCTCATGGTCTTAAGCGGGTACATGATGGAAATCGCCCGCAACGTGAGCAAAGGCCAAGAACTCCCTCTCCCCACCTGGGACGCTTTTGGGGAATATCTGGCCGACGGGTTCCGCCTGTGGGTGGCCTTGTTCGTCTGGGCCATTCCCATCATTCTCCTGACCATTCCGACGGCCCTCGGTTGGGTCTTCGTGGGCAACAGCGATTCGGGAGCGCTGACCGCGATCGGCGCGCTCTCCATGCTCTCGTGCGGGCTCTTGCTGACCGTGTACACCCTGTTCTTCCTGGTTATCACCCCCATCGTCACCTGGCTGGTGGCATCCGAGGGTTCGGTGGGAGCCGGGCTGAACGTGCGACGGGTGCTCGGCTTCCTCAAGAAGCACCCGGGCGAAGTGTTGATCGTCGCCCTGATGAGCGTGGTCGCCAACACGGTTGCTTCCACCCTCGGCTCGATTCTCTGTGTCGTCGGCCTTTTCCCCGCGTACATCTGGTACCTGTGGGTCTCCGGCCATTATGTGGGACAGCTGGGTCGTCTGGAGAAGGAGGAAGTGCGGGAAGCTTTGGTAACGCCGGCGGAGACAGAATAGTTCTCGGATGGCTGATGGCCCTATGATCCTGGCAATCGACACGGCAACAGACTGGGCCGGTGTGGCCCTTTACGACGAGGGGGCCCACCAGATCCGCTACGAGGTGACCTGGTGGGCCCGCCGACGTCACACGACAACCCTCCTCCCCCGGGTGGACGAGATGCTCACAGATCAGTCCCTTGACCGCGACGCGATCACCGGTGTGGCCGTGGCCATCGGCCCCGGGTCCTACACCGGCCTCCGCGTGGGCCTGAGCTTGGCCAAGGGTCTGGTCCACGCCCTCCACGTGCCCTTGGTGGGCATCCCTACGTTGGACGTGGTCGCCTATCCCCACAGAGGGCGACAGGAGCACATCTGCACCATCATTCAGGCCGGCCGCACACGCGTGTGTTGGGCGTTGTACCCACCGGGCCACCCCAGTAGCCCCGCGGACGGGTATCACCTGGACGAGATAGAGACGGTAGCCCGCGCGTTGGCCCGGCACGCGAGCCCCGTGTTCGTTGTGGGGGAGATCACTCCTGCCCAGCGCGAAGCCCTGGCCCGGGCCGGCGATCACGTACGCGTGGGCACCCCGGCCGACGGCCTGCGCCGTCCCGGATTCCTGGCCGAAATGGGATACCACGCGTTCCAGGCCGGGCGCCAGGATGACCCCGCGACCCTTTCCCCCATTTACCTACGCCATCCGGGGAGCAGTGGACCATGACGGATTTCCCCTTCTACGTGGACCGCCTGGGCGAGCAGGATATCCCGGCCATCATGGAAATCGAGCGGCAAGTTTTCACCCTGCCCTGGACACCGGGCATCTACCGGTACGAACTCCGCTACAACCAAGCCGCCTTTTACCGGGGCATCCGCACATCAGAGCCCCATCTGCCGCCCCTGGCCGCGTACGGGGGCATTTGGCTCTACCCACCGGAGGCCCACATCAGCACCATTGCGGTCCATCCTGAGTTTCGGGGGATGCACCTGGGCGGGTGGTTATTGGCCATTCTCCTGGTAGAAGCGAACCGGCGGGGCGCGCGGGAAGCCACCTTGGAGGTTCGGGTGAGCAACGTGGCCGCGCAGAAACTCTATCGGTCCTTTGGCTTTCAGGTGGTGGGCAAGCGGTATCGCTATTACAGCGACAACCGGGAAGACGCGCTCATCATGACCTTGAAGCCCTTGGACACGGATCTTTTGGAGAGGCGTCTCTTCCGCGAAGAACACACCGTGCGAGAACGCTGGCGATCCCGCACGCCTTCTCTTGCATAAGGAGTGAGGAGTAACGATTAACGATTAAGAGGGGTAGGCCGGATTTCTCCTCCGTCGCCCCTACCGTTTGTGTACGGCGATATGTGGTCATGTCCGACCGCCCGGGGCTGAACCTCCGGGCCTGATTAACGGACAAAGCTTGGTAGTACCCTGGCGGCGGACGGGTCCGCACCTCGGCGGGGTTCCCGCGTTCTCGCCCCGTGCCAAGGGAGAGTTTTGCGTGGGTGGGCGGCGGGCTTCGCC
>JAADDB010000193.1 GCA_013154135.1 Chloroflexota bacterium | reverse complement strand
GCCCGCCCGCCTCGCTCACAAAACTCTTACTATGCACGGGGCGAGAACGCCGGCATCCCGCCAAGGTGCGGCCCCGTCCGCCGCCAAGGTACGACAGAAACCTAACGCGGTTCACGAACAATAGAGGCGCATGGTCATGCGCCCGCCTTAATCGTTTACCCAAACAGGATGGTCGATGATGAAAACAAAGGGAACGGAAGCCCAGGTGCTGGAATTGCTCCTGCGCCAGGGGCCCATGACAGTCAAGGAAATCCAACGGGCCCTGGGACTGAGCAGCAGCGCGGTGCGACTCCACCTGGAACACCTTCTCCACAAAGGATTGCTCACTTACGAGGAAAAACGCCGGGGGGTCGGACGGCCCGTGCGCGTCTACATGTTGACGCCAAAAGCACGCGCGGCCATGGCCTCACCGGATGAATCCTTGGCCCTCTCCCTGCTGGAAGAAGTCGTGGAATCAGAAGGGCCCGAAAAGGCCCGCCAACTCTTGGGCCGGGTATCCACCCGATTGGCCCGGGAGTACAAACGCCGACTCCACTCCACCCACCTGCCTCGCCGGCTCCAGGAGCTCCACGAACTCCTGCGCCAACGGGGTGTAGTGGCCGACATCCAGCAGCAGGGGGATACCCTCTACATCTACGAGTACACCTGTCCCTATCACGACGTGGCCCAGGAACATCGACTCGTCTGTGAGATGGAGGAGTCCTTCCTCCGGGAAGTCCTCGGCACGCCCGTGACGTTGAGTTCGTGCATGATGGACGGGGCGCATAAGTGTGTGTTCGAAATTTCCATGAATTCAAAATCCCAATGAAGGAGCGATAGATCATGACCAGTACGCTGGAGATCCGCGATTTACACGCAGGTATTGAAGGAAAGGAAATCCTCAAGGGCGTGAACCTGACCCTGCGTCAGGGGGAAATTCACGCGCTCATGGGCCCCAACGGCTCGGGCAAGAGCACGTTGGCCTATGTGATCATGGGACATCCCCATTACGAGGTGTACAAGGGAGACATCCTCCTGGATGGGGAGAGCATTCTGGACATGTCGCCGGACGAGCGGGCCCGCGCGGGGCTCTTCCTGGCCTTCCAGTACCCGGTGGCCATTCCCGGCGTCACGGTAGCCCACTTCCTGCGCCAGGCCGTCAGCGCGGTGCGGGGGTACACGGCCCAGAAGACAGAGGAAGGCCCTGTGGGTTCGAACCTGATGCCCATGCGCGAGTTCCGCAAGGAGCTCAACGAAGCCATGCAGATGCTGGGCATCGACCCTTCCTTTGCCCGGCGTTACCTGAACGACGGGTTCAGCGGGGGGGAGAAGAAGCGGTTGGAGATCCTCCAGCTGGCCATGCTGCGGCCCAAGTTCGCCATCCTGGACGAGACAGATTCGGGGTTGGACATCGACGCGGTCCGCGCGGTGGCCGAAGGAGTCAAACGCCTGGTCGGACCGGAATTGGGCGTGCTCATCATCACCCACTACCAGCGCATCCTCAACTACATCCAACCCCATTACGTCCACGTCTTCTACGACGGTCGCATCGTCATGTCCGGCGGCCCGGAGCTGGCCCTGAAGCTGGAAGAGAAAGGCTACGACTGGGTCCGCGAGCAGTTCGGGGAGAAGGAGAAGGTGCTGGTCGGGTAATCCACGACCTAGGCCTGTGAATGAGGACACGCAAGACGCGAGGAGGATATGATGGCTACCAAGAGTGACCGGGAATTGCTGGAAGGCATCAAAGAGGATTACGAAGAACGATACGGCTTTCACGTTCCGGAGCGGTACGTGTTCAAGCCCCGCAAGGGGTTGGACCACGAGATCATAGATATCATCTCGGACATGAAGGGGGAACCCGATTGGATGCGGGAATTCCGCCACAAGGCCCTGGACATCTTCTGGCAGAAACCCATGCCCACCTGGGGCCCGGACCTGTCCGAGATTGACTTTGATGACATCTACTACTACATCAAGCCCACGGATCGGCAGAGCACATCCTGGGATGAGGTGCCGGAGGAGATCAAGCGCACCTTCGAACGGCTGGGCATCCCCGAAGCCGAGCAGAAGTTCCTGGCCGGAGTGGGGGCCCAGTTCGAGTCGGAGATGGTGTACCATTCCCTGAAGGAGGAATGGGAGAAGTTGGGGGTGATCTTCCTGGACACGGACACCGCGCTCAAGGAGTATCCCGAACTGTTCCGCGAGTACTTTGCCACCGTGGTTCCGCCCACGGACAACAAGTTCGCGGCCCTGAACAGCGCGGTGTGGTCCGGGGGGTCCTTCATTTACGTGCCCCCCGGCGTGCACGTGGACATCCCCCTTCAGGCGTATTTCCGCATCAACGCGCAGGCCGTGGGCCAGTTCGAGCGCACCCTCATCATCGCGGATGAGGGGAGCTACGTGCACTACGTGGAAGGCTGTACCGCGCCCATCTACTCCAAGGACAGTCTCCACGCGGCCGTGGTGGAGATCATCGTGAAGAAGAACGCGCGCGTGCGCTATTCCACCATCCAAAACTGGTCCACCAACGTGTACAACCTGGTGACCAAGCGGGCAGTGGCCTATGAAGGCGCGACCATGGAGTGGGTGGACGGGAATTTGGGGTCCAAGGTGACGATGAAGTATCCCGCGGTCATCATGCTGGGCCCCCGGGCCCACGGGGAAGTCCTCTCCATCGCGTTCGCGGGGAAGGGACAACACCAGGACGCGGGCGCGAAGATGATCCACGCGGCGCCCTATACCACCAGCCGCGTCATCTCCAAATCCATCAGCAAAGATGGGGGCCGCGCCTCTTACCGGGGCCTGCTCAAAGTCGCCCGAGGCGCACACCACGCCAAATCCAACGTGGTCTGCGACGCGCTGCTCCTGGACCCCCAATCCCGGTCCGACACCTATCCCTACATCGAGATCGCGGAGGACGACGTGGAAATCGGCCACGAGGCTTCGGTGAGCAAGATCGGGGAGGAGCAGTTGTTTTACTTGATGAGCCGGGGGCTGACCGAGGAGGAAGCTACAACCCTCATTGTCGCAGGGTTCATCGAACCTATGACCAAGGAATTGCCCATGGAGTACGCGGTGGAACTGAACCGGCTCATCCAGCTGCAAATGGAAGGGTCCATCGGATAGGGCCGTATGTACTCCAGACCTGGATGAAGGAGGAAAATACCGGTGACTATGGAACAGATACAGGAGCTGACGTTTTCAGCGGATACGATAAAGCGTCTTTCGGAGATATTGGAAGAACCGGGGTGGATGCTGGACTTGCGTTTGACCGCATGGCGCTTTTTCCAGGAGATCCCCTGGCCCACGGGCAAGGAGGAAACATGGCGCCGGACCCCACTGCGAGGGTTCCACCTGGAAGCGTACACCCCCTTCGACGTGGACGCCTTCACCCACGTGGCCCGGGAGGAGGACCTGGGAACCGTGTACCGGGAACACCTGGCCGAGCTGGCCTCCTCCGGAGAGCTGGTCATGGACGAAGGTCAGGCCTTGTACCACCGGGTGGAGGAACGTTGGGCCCAACAAGGGGTCATCTTCACGGACATGCACACCGCGGTGCGGGAACATCCCGAGTTGGTCCAACGCTACTTTGCTCGTCTGGTGGAGTTGGGGGACAATAAGTTCGCCGCGCTCCACTACGCGTTCTGGCGGGGTGGGACGTTCCTCTACGTGCCGAGGAACGTGGAGGTCACCCTTCCCTTCCAGACGTTGGCCCGGCTGAGCAAGGAGAAGTCGGCCGGGTTTTATCACACCATCGTGGTGACCGAGGAGAACGCGAGCGTGACCCTGTTGGAGGACTTTTTCGGCGGTCGCGAGGGGATGCACGACGGCGTGGTGGAGTTGTTCCCCGGCCCCAACAGTCGTTTGCGCTACGCACACGTGCAGGATTGGGACCTGAGCCTGTGGAACTTCGGCACCCAGCGCGTCCGCGCGTCCCGCGACGCGGAGGTGGTACACCTCATCTCCTCCTGGGGAAGCAAGCTGAGTAAGGTGTGGATCACGCTGGACTTGGTGGAACCGGGCGCGCGAGGGCAGCTCCTGGGCGTCTACTTCACCACGGACAGCCAGCATGTGGACCACCATACCATGCAAAATCACATCGCGCCCGCGTGCAGCAGCGACCTGCTCTACAAGGGCGCGTTGAAGGACGAAAGCCGTTCCGTGTACCAGGGCTACATCAAAGTGTGGCCCGGCGCGCAGAAGACCGACGCGTACCAGGCCAACCGCAACTTGCTCCTGGACGGCCGGGCACGCGCGGATTCCATCCCCGGCCTGGAAATCGAGGCGGATGATGTGCGCTGCACCCACGGTGCGACGGCCGGCCAGATCCCGGAAGAGTACATCTTCTACATGGAAAGCCGGGGGCTCGACCGGACCCAGGCCGAACGGCTCATCGTGGCCGGGTTCTTCCAGGAAGTGCTGGAACGGGTGGAGAACGAGGACGTCCAGCGCAAGCTGGAAGCCACCATCGCGGACCGCCTGGGCGTGCCCCTGGCCGACCTGGGCTTTGACCCGTCCTGACAGGACGGGGGGATGCCCGACCCATAGCCCTTCTGCCCGGAGTGGGTCTGAGACCCACCCCCAGGCCGGCACGGGTGAGAACGTAGGAATCCCGCGGAGGAGCGGGCCCGTCTGCGGCCCGGGTGCCACCGGGTCTTTCGGCCGGGCAATCTCATACCTGGAGAGGAGGTTTTATGAAACTCGCGGAAAGTGTGTCCCTGGACCCATACCGTCTGCGCGAGGATTTCCCCATCTTCAGCCAGAAGATGCACGGGAAACCCCTGGTCTACCTGGACAACACCGCGTCGGCCCAAAAACCCCGGACCGTCATCGAGGCCATGGATACCATGTACCGGGAGGTGTACGCGAATGTCCACCGGGGTATCTACGAGCTGAGTGAGCGCGCAACCCAGATGTACGAGGATGCCCGCCGTAAGGTGGCCCACTTCATCCACGCGCGCTCCCGCCGGGAGATCGTGTTCGTGCGCAACACCACGGAGGCCATCAACCTGGTGGCTTACACGTGGGGCCTGGCGAACTTGAGACCGGGGGACGAGGTGTTGATCACGGAGATGGAACATCACTCCAACATCGTGCCCTGGCAGCTCATCTGCCAGCGCACAGGGGCCACCCTCCGCTGGGTGCCCATCACCGAGGATGGACACTTGAACATGGAGGCGTTGGACTCCCTCCTGGGGGAGCACACCCGGATATTCGCGTTTACAGCCATGTCCAATGTGTTGGGGACCATCAACCCCGTCGCGGAGTTGGTGCGTCGGGCCCACGCGGTGGGCGCGCTGGCCCTGGTGGACGGGGCCCAAAGTGTGCCCCACCTCCCCACCGATGTCCAGGCGTGGGACGCGGATTTCGTGGCCTTTTCGAGCCATAAGATGCTGGGCCCTACCGGCATCGGCGTGCTCTACGCCAAACGACATCTCCTGGAGGGGATGCCCCCCTTCATGGGCGGCGGGGAGATGATTCGCGAGGTGACGATGACCCACGCGACGTGGAATGAGGTGCCCTACAAGTTCGAGGCGGGGACTCCCGCGTTTGTGGAGGCTGTGGGCCTGGGCGCGGCCGTGGATTACCTCTCCGGCCTGGGCATGGACCGGGTTCATGAGCTGGAGCAGGCGTTGGTCGACTACGCGTACGAACGCTTGCACACGGTTGAGGGACTTCGCATCATCGGCCCCGGCCCCAAGGAGCGGGGAGGCGTCCTCTCCTTCACCCTGGACGACGTCCATCCCCACGATGTGGCCGCGATCCTGGACCAGGAGGGCATCGCGGTGCGCGCGGGTCATCACTGCGCCCAACCGATCCACGACCGCTACGACCTGGTAGCCACCACTCGGGCCAGCTTCTACATCTACAACACCCGGGAGGATGTGGATCGGCTGACCGCGGCTTTGCACCGGGTGGCCCATCTGTTCCGGGGATAAGGAGGAACTATGTACGACCTGTACGCGGAGGAAATCCTGGACCATTACAAATTTCCCCGCAACAAGGGACCCATGGATAATCCAGATCGGGTGTACCATGACCGGAATCCCTTCTGCGGGGATGAGGTCACGTTCATGTTGAAGGTCCGGGATGGGGTGGTGGAAGATGTGAAGTGGGAAGGACGGGGGTGCACCATCAGCATGGCATCCGCGTCCATGCTCAGCGAGGAGGTGAAGGGCCAGCCCCTGGAGGCATTGCGGAATTGGGGGAAGGAGAAGGTGTTGGAGCTGTTGGGCATTCCCCTCAGCCCCACCCGACTGAAGTGTGCCCTGCTGCCCCTGAAGGTATTGCAGGTCGCGGCCTGGGGCACGAGGGAGGAGGGGGAAGTAACGAGTAACGATTGACGATTAACGATTACTATTAGGAGGTTATAGTCATATGTCGGAGGAACGTGTACAACAAGAACCAACCGAACAGGCCGAACAGAAGGATCAGGGCACTGAGGAAACGTTCGACGTGACGCCCGACGACATCCGTCAGGTGTTGAAGGAGCACGTGTTCGATCCGGAAATCGGCATCAACATCGTGGACCTGGGTCTGGTATACGACATCAAGGTGATTCCCGAGGAACGCCGGGCCATCATTACCATGACTTTGACAAGCCCCGGTTGTCCCGTGGGACCCCAGATCCTGGCCGCCGCGGAATACTGGGTCCGGGAGACTTTCCCCCAGTTGAAGGATGTGGAGATCGAGCTGGTGTGGAGTCCCCTGTGGAATCCATCCATGATGAGCGACGAAGCCAAAGATCTCCTGGGCATCTTCTAGCGTTCGGAAGGCAGAAGGAACGGTTGTGGGTGCGTGACGGGCAGGCTTCGCCCGTCCGCCTCGCACTCACGCCGCTTCCCTGTCACAGGGGCAGGATGTCAGAGTCATGCAAAGCGTGAGGTGGGGGCTGAGCGCATCCCGATCCCCTTACCGGCCCCGGGATGCGTGGTTTTGCGTGGCATGATGTTCCGAAGATCCCCCGGCCGTTGCCCGCCGACGGCTCTTGGAGTGGATGAACCAGCTGAAGAGGCCGATGGCGGTTATCCAGGAGAGGGCTTTCCCCACCCGGCGGGGCCAGGTATCCTCAAACCGAAGTACAAGGATGTGCTCCCCCGCAGGCACAGGCACCCGCACGAGTCCATAGGGCGGCTCTGTCCCCATGTCCTCCCAGGAGAGAACCTGTTCCACCCGTTGGCCCTGGGCATCGTAGATGTAGGCCTTCCATCCTGGGTACATCTGACGGTTGAAGACAATGGCATGCCCTTCCCCTTCCGCCCTGTACCACACCCGATCTTCTCTGCTGGTATACCCCAAAACGCGCACTTCTAGCCCCGGATCCCGCTCCACATGGCCGAAGTCCACGCGCGTCCGCACATCCGTGCCCCGCACCATTTGCTCGGCCAGGCCGGACCAGGTGGGCACGCGGGTGGCATACACGGTCACCCCGGTCATCTCGTGAGCGCTGGCCTGAAAGCGCATGAGCGCGGGGAGTCCCACCGGGCCTTGTTCGGGCAGGGGTTCGCTCACCTGAACACGGAGGTAGGGCGCACTGCCCCACAGGAGAAGGACGGCCGCGACCCAGATCCAGACACTGCGAACGCGGGTGTATCCGATCCCCACCAGCAGGCTCAGGCTGAGCACGGCCAACAGCAGGTAACGCCAGGGAAATTGGGCAAAAGCAATCCCGGGGATGTGATCCCAAAGCCAGGCCGAAGCACCGGTGGTGAGGAAGATAGCCCCCACAAGGGTGAGGAGGAAGAGGAGACCATGCCGGCGGATCTCCCCATCCCGCGTGTGGAGTGTGTGCCATAGACCGGCCAGGGCCAGGAGGTAGGGCACCAGGCCCAGTTGGTAGCTGATCACATCATCCGGGCCGGGCACGCTGATGCCAAATCCCCAGTGGGGGCTGAAGAGCTGGAAGAAGTAGACAAAGTGCTGGTGGAAGTCGTAATACCCCCCATACCACTGTTCCTGGTTGACGTAGCGGAATTCCGCGAGCGCGGGCAACCAAAACCAGGCACTCAACCCCAAGCCCAACAAACCTCCCACCAGGGGTCGCGTGATCCACCCCCACGTCCACTCCTTGCGAGTCCACCACAGGTGACCAAGGGAGAAGAGGGTGTAGAGGATGACGACCGGGGTGAAGAGAACGGCCACCAGGTTGCTGGTGAGCATGAGTCCCCCATACGCGAGGGCCAACAGCCAGATGCCCCCTGGTCCCCGGTCGCGCATGCTTCGCCGCACTCCCTGCAAGACCCACGGGAGCCACATAAAGGAGAAGGATTCGGCCATGGCCGCCCGCTGGTACATGTCGAACAGGTGATAGGGGGCATAGGTGTAGACCAAGGCCGCAAGCCAGGCCGCCCAAGGGCTCAGCCATTCCCGGGCAAAGGTGAACATGGCCATGGCCGAGAGGAGGATGCTGAGGATGAAGACCCCTTTCACCGCGGCGGTGAAGCTCCAACCCATCAGGTGAAGCACTTCCCCCACCTGCACGGCCAGGGGCGCGTAGACGTTGAAGAAGGGATACCCATAGCCAAAGGTGAAGTCCGGGGACCAGCGGGGGAAGAGGATACCATCTTCCACGGCCCGGTGGTATTCGAAGATGAAGTACACATCGTGTCGCGCGTCGTTCGCGTTCCAAAAGTACCCCGGCCGGAAAAAGGGGGCCATGGCCGGGAGGAGGAAGAGGACGAGGAGCCCGACCCGGAGGTAGGTTGTCTTGTTCCTACTGAGCTGTTCGCGCCAGGACCACATGATCTTGTCCGTTCCCCATGTGCAGTCGTTGTAATGTCGCGCGGTCGTACACGCCCATGATGAGCCGCAAAGACCGCGGCGCGTTCGGGTCCACCGGGACGGTGTAGGTGTCGAAGACGACTTGTCCTACCCGCCAGCGGGAGGTAGGGTAGTCCAGGCCGCCCAGGAGTTTGTCCCCTTGGCCGTGGATGTGGTTCTGCTCGTCCAAAACTTGCACAAACACGGTCCAATCCTTATCCTGATGACGGAGGGCTTGCCACGCGGCACGGATGTGTACCGTCTCCCCCGGCCGCAAGGTGCCCGATACGTGAGCTTCCAGCAGGACCAGACGCTGGGTCGGGTAGTAGGCCAGGGGGTGGTCGGGCGGCCGGTACGCCACATAGCGGGGCTGAGCCCACGGCAGGGTCCACACGGCTGCTCCGGCAATGAGGAGGAAGAGGAGGGCCGGTGTGCGCACCCCCTCCAGTGCCCGCGCCCATAAGGGCATTGACAGAAGGGGGATCAGACCCACGAGTCCCCATACCGCCCATTCCGGGGGCAAAGCGATCCAGCGCACGCTCCACACGACCAGGAAGGTGAGAAGGGCCAGGCTTTTCTTCCCCCGCAACACACGCGGGAGGAAAGGTGTGGTCAGTCCCATAATCAGAATCCAGCCCCAGAGGAGGTCCCAATAGCCCAACCGGTAGGTGGTGTAGAGGGTGGTGGGGGCGTAGAGCCAGAGGAGGGCTCCTGCCAGGGCCGGCCATGGCCCCCACGACTTCAGGGCGCGAAAGGCCAGCCAGGTCCCCAAGAGGAGGGCTATGATCGCGGTGAAGCGCAAGGCCGCCAGAGGGGATAGTCCCATCTTTGCCCCCCATGTGGTCAGGATTTCTTGGATGGGCAGGGTATAAGGCGTGGGGGCCAGGGGGTATGGGGGGCGCCACAGGATGTGGGGGTGTGCGGCCCAGGCACGCCAGTTGAAGTAGGGGAGGTAGCCCGCGGCCAGTTCGAACCATCCGGGATAGGTGAGCAGGGCCCACGCGGGCACGGTGGCCAGGAAGAGCAGGAGAAGCAGTCCTCGGTTGTTGTCTGAGTGTTCCCGGTGTTCAGGAGGTCGATCCATGAGTGCTTTTGTACCCCATGCCCGTGTGCGGTTGGTCAACGCGTTCGCCCGGCCGTATGAGAACGCGGTCGCCACGGCCCGGACGTGTTATTCCGCCAAGGGAATTGTAACGCCAGATGAGGTTGCCCGCCAGCCCGAGGTGCGCGATCGCATTGCCCGGGGGATTTACGCGGCCGGGCACCACACGACCTTCCAACACGCCCATTTTCAGTTCACCCTGGAGAATGTGAGCCGACACTTCATCTGGGATTTCCTCCACTCGCACCCCTTTTACAACAGCGAGCAGGTAAGCCAACGGTATGTGCGTGTCCGACCCGACGCGATGGTCATCCCCCCCCTGGAGGGCAAGGCGCGAGAGGTGTATGTCCAAACGCTCCAGGTGCAGGTGGAGGCGTATGAGCAGCTCATCCACATGTTGATGCCCGCGGTGGAGCAAGCGTATTTCGAGCGCTTTCCCCATCACCGCCCCAAAAAGGGGGGGAAGGCCCACCGCTTGGCCCGTCGGTGGATCCCCCGCAAGGCTCAGGAGGTGGCCCGATATGTGTTGCCCGTGGCGACGACCGCGTACTTGTATCACACCATCAGCCTGTTGACGCTCTTCCGCTATTACCGTCTTGCCCGCCAATGCGATGTGCCCACGGAGACGTGGTCGGTGGTGCAGGCCATGGTCCAAGAGGTGTTGCGCTGGGATCCGGAGCTGGAACGGTTGTTCGAGGAGCCGATTCCGCTGGAGGAGACGTTGGAGTATGCCTATTGGCAGGAGGGATGTGAGTCGAACCCCTGGCAGAAGGAATACCGGGAGGAGTTCGACCGTTCCCTGGAGGGGTTCCGCAGTCGGCTGGTGGGGTATAAGGAGAACAATGAGGCGTTGTTGGCTCAAGGGGTGCGCGAGGTGCTGGGGCTCCCACGGGCGCGTTTGAGTGACGAGGAGGCCATTGCGCTGGTGCTGGACCCGCGGCGCAATCGCTATTTGGCCGAGGCGTTGAACTTGACGGCTCACGCCAAGCTCACCCGGGTGCTCCACCATCCGAGCTACACTTTCCGCAAGAAGCTCTCCCACACCGCGGACAGTCAGGACCAACGGCATCGGCTCACCCCCGGCAGTCGGCCCCTCATGAGCGCCTACTTGACCGAGGAGCCCGATTACATCACGCCCGCGTTGATCCGGGAGGAGGAAGCCGCTCGGAGGTATTACGCGGAGGTGATGGAGCAGATATGGGCGGGGATAGGAACCCTGCGGCGTATGGGGGTTCCCGGGGAGTATGCGTCGTACTTGTTGCCCAACGCGGTGGCCATCCGTTTCACGGAAAGTGCGGATCTGTTGGGGTTGCATCACAAGTTACGAATGCGGTTGTGCTACAACGCACAGGAGGAGATCTTCACGGCCAGCGTGGAAGAAGCCCGCCAGATCGCGCAGGTCAACCCCCGGATAGGCCAGTATTTGGGCCCACCCTGTCGTCTCCGCTACCTGGCCGGGGTCAAACCCTACTGCCCCGAAGGAGAACGCTACTGCGGGGTGCGGGTGTGGGAGTTGGGAATAGGGTGATGGTTTTGAGTCGGCTTGAAGAGGGGATAGGCCGAAATTGGACGGGTGGACGGGTCCATCCCTTGGGTTCAGCCGCATCAGCCCACCGCGGTCCTCTCATCCAGCATTTGTAAGTCCCTCGCGGATTGGTCTTTCCCGCAAATCTGGGTACAATAGGGCCACGTTGTGGCGATCCCCTCGCATATCCCGTGATCTTTCATCCAGGAGGTAAGATGATGCAACCGAACACCACGTGGGAGATATCCCTGCAATCCCCCTTGCAGGCCGTTGTGGAGGACGCGTCTGCACCCGAACTCCTCACTTTCCCCCTGCGCCAGTTCATTCCCTGGCAAGTGCGCAACGAGACGGAGGTGGCCCAGGTGGTGGCTGCCCCCCAATTGGCGGCTCCCTGGGTCGCGGCCCTCATCGCGCTGGGCGCGGAGGTGAGCGACGGCGAACGCACGCTCCCCCTGGCCGAGGCCATGTACCGCCGCCATCCCTGGCAGACGCTGCGCGTCCCCAACGATGGGTGGACCGCGGGGAGCGATTACGTGGCCCGAGCGCCCACGGATGAACCCATCGTGTACGCGGCCGCGGCCGTCTGGGTGGACGAGGGCGTCCTGCGGGGCATTCGAGTGGCCCTCACCGGCGTCTCCCGCCTGGCCGTGTACGTGCCCGAATCCCCGGCCCGCTGGGTCGGTCAACCCTTCAACGACGAAACCATCCAGGCCATCGCCCAAGCCGTCGCGGAGGAAGTCCGCCCGCACGGGGATTTCCGCGGCAGCGAGGAGTACCGCCGCGCGATGGCCGAGGTTCTCACTCGACGCGCTATGAAAGTGGGCAAATGAGCAGTGTTGACGGTCGCTGTAGGTTTTGGGGAGGCACGTTCTCCTGCCCCCTGAAATGTGTAACGTGTAACACATATCCCGGAGGAACCCGATGAGTAAGGAAGAAACCCGCACCATCACCCTTCACATAAATGACGATGTCCGCACATTGGACGTGGATGAACGCACGACATTGCTGGATGCCCTGCGCGAAGCGTCCTATTTCAGCGTCAAGCGGGGGTGCGACACGGGCGAGTGTGGCCTGTGTACGGTCCTGCTGGACGGCAAACCGGTGCGCAGTTGCCGGATGAAGGCCGTGGACGCGGTGGGACATCACATCCTCACCGCGGAGGGTCTGGCCCCGCGCGGCCAACTCCATCCCCTGCAAAAGGCCTTCATCGAGATGGGCGCGATCCAGTGCGGCTTCTGCACGCCCGCCCAACTCCTCACGGCCAAGGCCCTCCTGGACCGCACCGCGATGCCCACGGAACAGGAGATCCGCGAAGCCCTCAACGGCGTCCTTTGCCGCTGCACCGGCTACGTCAAGATCGTCCAGGCCGTGCAGAGGGCCGCGGCCATGATGCAGGGCCAGGACGTCCCGCCCTTCACCCCGGTGCAAGAAGTCCTCACGCCGGACAAGGACCCGGCCGAGATCCTGGGCAAGTACTACCGCATCGCGGAAGACGGTCAACCCCTGCCGCCCTTGGTCCTCACACCGCCCGACATGCCACCCACCAAGGTGGTGGGATCTCCCCAGACCAAGGTGGACGCGGTCAAACTGGCCAAGGGCCGACCCGTCTTCGCGGGGGATGTGAAGATGGAGGGCATGCTCTACGGCGCGCTGCTCACCAGTCCCTACCCCCACGCGCGCATCAAGCACATCGACGTCAGCAAAGCCAAAGCCCTCCCCGGCGTCCACGCAGTCCTCACCTACAAGGACATCCCCCGGGTGAAGTACGCGTCCGGCGGCCAGAGTTACCCCAATCCCCTGCCCTATGACCAGGTGGTCCTGGATAACAAGGTGCGTCACGTGGGAGACCGGGTAGCTATTGTGGCCGCGGAGACCCCGGAGATCGCGCGCCAGGCCCTGAACCTCATCGACGTGGAGTACGAGATCCTGCCCCACGTCATGGATCCCCTGGAGGCCATGAAGGATGGCGCACCCGTCATCCACGATGAGGAGGACAGCGTGGGCATCCACGACCCGCAGCACAACATTGTCCACCACATCGAGGCGGAGGTGGGGGACCCGGAGGCCATGTGGGCGAAGGCGGACTACGTGTTCGAGCGGGAGTACCGCACGCCTCAGCAGCAGCACGTCAACCTGGAACCCCATGTCTGCCTCACGTACTGGGACGAGGATGACCGGTTGGTCGTCTACTCCAGCACGCAGGTGCCCTTCCACATTCGGCGCATGCTCGCCCCGCTCATCGGGTTGCCCGAAAAGCGCATCCGGGTGATCAAGCCCCGGCTGGGCGGCGGCTTCGGCAACAAGCAGGAGATGGTGGTGGAAGACCTGGCCGCGTGGCTCACCATTGTCACGGGGCGCCCCGTGCTCTTTGAGTTCACCCGGTATCAGGAGTTCGTGAGCACCCGCAGCCGCCATCCCCAGATCATGCGCTACAAGGTGGGGGTCACCAAGGACATGGAAGTGGTGGCCACGGAACTCTACCTGGTGGGGGACACGGGCGCCTACGGCACCCACGGGCTCACCGTGCAGATGGTGGGCGGGTTCAAGGGCCTGACCCTGTACAACGCGCCCTACTCCAAGTTCGTGTGCGATGTGGTCTACACCAACAAGCCCACGCCCGGCGCGTTCCGCGGCTACGGCGCGACCCAGTGCTTCTTCGGCATCGAGAGTCTCATGTCGGAAATCGCCGCGGAGTTGGGCTGGGATATCGTGGAATTCAAGCGCAAGAACTGGCTGAAGCCCGGGGAGCCCATGCGCCTGGCCAAGCAACTGGGCGAAGGCCGAGAGGGCTTCGAGCAGATCGCGCGCACCAGCGGTCTGGAGGACTGTGTGCGCGTGGGGCTGGAGGCGATGAAGTGGTACGAGAAGCGGGATAATCCCGAGTGGCACCAGGTGCCCGGAAAGCCCCACCTGCGTCGGGGCATCGGCATGGCGATTATGATGCACGGCAGCGGCGTGGCCGGCCTGGACATGGGCGCGGCGAGCATCAAGATGAACGACGACGGGTCCTTCAACCTGCACATGGGCGCCACGGATATCGGCACCGGGTCGGACACCATCCTGGCCCAGATCGCCGCGGAGGTCCTGCACGTGCCGGTGGAGGACATCATCGTCTACGCGTCGGACACGGATATGACGCCCTTTGACACGGGCGCGTACGCGAGCAGCACCACGTACATCAGCGGCGGCGCGGTGCGCAAGGCCGCGCAGAAGGTCCTGGATCAGATCAAGGAACACGCGGCCCTGATGTTGGGCCTGGAGAGCACGGAAGGGCTGGAAGTGGGCGACCGCCAGATCATCGCGCCGGACGGCCGGGTGCTCACGTATCGGGACATCGCGCTGAACAGTCTGCACATGCAGAATCAGCACCAGATCATGGCCCACGCGTCCCATATGAGTTATGAGAGCCCGCCGCCTTTCGGCGCTCAGTTCGTGGAACTCACGGTGGACACGGAGACGGGGCAGATCACGGTGGACCGGCTGCTCATGGTGGTGGATTCGGGCCGCATCATCAACCCCATCACCGCGTCGGGCCAGGTGGAAGGAGGGCTGCACCAGGCTCTGGGTCTGGCCCACACGGAGGAGATGGTGTACGACGAGCGGGGTCACCTGGAGAATCCGACCATCGGGCCCTATTACATCTACCGGAACGCGGACATGCCCCAGGTGGAGGTCATCTTCGTGCAGACGGATGAGCCCACCGGGCCCTTCGGCGCCAAGTCCATCGCGGAAAT
>JAADDB010000263.1 GCA_013154135.1 Chloroflexota bacterium | reverse complement strand
GTCTGAACCCCCGGGCTAAATTTGGGGAGAAGTCCCCTCCGGGGGCTCTAAATGGACGCATGACCGGCCGAGCATCGCCACACACGGCCCACAATGGGCACTTCCGCCCCTTTTACTCGTTACTCGTTATGCGTTAGACCTCACCCATCCCGGCCTACCTCACCCTTCCGCCAACCCCCTCTTAATCGTTACTCCTTAATCGTCAATCGTTACTCATTCCCCCATCCCCTCCCTACACCCGCGTGTTGGGGTCAAAAAGCTTCTGGTACTCCTCCAGCGCGTATCGGTCTGTCATGCCCGCGATGTAATCGCACACGACCCGGTGAAGTCCTTCCGGCTCTTCTCGGATCTTCTCCTGGGTGGAAAGGGGAAGCTGCCGGGGTTCAGACACGTACGCGTGGAACAGCGCAGTGAGGAGTCGATGCGCTTTGGCGGCCATGCGCATGACACGGTAGTGACGGTAGAAGTTATCCATGAGAAATGCCTTCAGCTCCGCGTTCATGCGCAGAAGCGCCCGAGAATAGGTGGCCAAATTCTGTTCAAAGTCCCGCACATCCTCCACAGACCGGATGTGATAACGCTCAATCCGTTCGTGGGTCGTCTGGATTACATCCCGGATCTCAATCCCCACCAAACGCCGAATGGCCCGATAGCGGAGCATGTCCGTAATAGGAGCATCCGGCGGCTCGTTCAAACTCCGCATCACATAACGCCAGATCTCCAAACCCTGCACATCCTGCGCCCGGAGAATGCCACTCCGCAATCCATCGTCCAGATCGGCCGTGTTGTAGGCAATTTCATCGGCCAAGTTGGAGATCTGACATTCCAACGTCCCACGTTTTTCCGGTTCATACCCCTCCGCGTGGACCACATCGTAATCCGTGTCGTGCTTGACCAACCCCTCCCGCACCTCGTAAGTCAGGTTGAGCCCGGGGAAGTCCGGATACCGGCGTTCCAACTTCTCCACAATGCGCATGGTCTGCCGCTGATGATCGAACCCCCCATGACCCTCCATCAACTCATTCAACGTCGCCTCCCCGGTGTGCCCAAACGGTGGATGGCCCAAATCATGGGCCAGGCAGATGGCCTCGGTCAGGTCCTCGTTTAAGGCCAGCGCGCGAGCCAGGGAACGGCCAATTTGAGCCACCTCGATGGTGTGCGTGAGCCGATTCCGGTAATGGTCCCCCTCCCCGTAGACGAAAACTTGCGTCTTGTACTCCAAACGCCGAAACGCGGTTGTGTGGATTATCCGATCCCGGTCCTTCTGGAAGGGGGTGCGATGGATGTCCTCATCCTCCGGGTACACCCGCCCCCGGGTGTCGCCGCTCTTCATGGCATAGGGGGCGAGAATCCGGCGCTCTCGTTCTTCCAACTGTTCTCGTGTGACGATCATGACCTCTCTCCTTGTGCTTGGAGGTTGGGTTGAATAAGGGGGTCGGCCGCCCCATCCCTTGTGCCATCTTGACGGAGCATCGTTCCCCACGCCTGCATCTCCTGGAGGGTCTCCTCGGTCACGCGGAGGAAATGAGCCGGGCAGCCGGAGCGGCAATCCCCGCTCCCCAGCCCGAACATGGGCACCAGAGTTCCCGGCCGGTCCAGCACCTGTTGCACCCACATGCACTCCTGGGGTTCCCGCCCCACAGCGTAAAGCACGGCCACGGGCGCGACGTGCTGAGTGATGTAATCAATGTGCCAGTGCAGACGTTTCCCCTCCCGCAGGTGCCGCCGGAGCCGGGCGGCCAGACCGCCGGGCCCATGAGCGCTCCCCACGTACACGTAATACCCCGGGGACAAGGTGACCGTCCCCCGCTTCCCCACCACACATGTGCAAGTTCGCGTCACGTGGAAGATAAGGGCATAAGTCCCCGGCTCCCGCGGAATCTCCTGCGTGCGGATGCGTGCGTCCATGATGTGCCCTCCTAAGGAGTGAGCCCCGTGTCCTCCATGCGGGGAAGCTCCCGTCCGGTGGGATGGGGTTCCCAGTGCTCACACCACCGTTCCGGTGGGATGAGCTGATTCGCATGGGGAGAAGCTGGGTTCCGGCAGACGACCGTGAGTCGGGACACCTGGCCGTCCCCGGTTGTGCGTATGGCCTCCGCGTAACGGCAGGTGTAACAGGAAGCGCCCCTCAATCGATACCACATCCGCAGCAGCCGGTTCATGCCTCATCCTCGGTGAGCCGACGCACGTACAAGCGAAGCCCTTTATACCCGACCACCCGGACCTTGCTCCCCGCGGGGATGGGGGGATCCAACGCCTCGGCCTGCCACAACCCTTCGATGTACACCAAACCGGTAGGGTTCAAATCGGTGCGAGCTTCGGCCACCTCCCCGATGAGGGCTTCGATGCCGGTTATGGGCTTGCGCTTCTGGGCTTGGATGACTTTGGCGATGACGAAGGTGAAGAAAGCCGCGCTGAACAGGGCCAGCAGGAGAATTGTAACCCAGGGAATCTCCATGAAAGGTTGATAGAAGAGGAGAGCAGCGCCCGCGATGAAAGCCAGCACCCCGCCCGCGGTCAGCACACCGTGGGTAGGCGCCTTGATATCCAGAATGAAGAGGACAAAGGCCAGCAGGATGAGGGCCAATCCGGTGTAATTGGCGTCCAGCACGCCCAGGGCGTAAATGCCCAGGAGCAGGGCGATGGTCCCCGCGATGCCGGCCACATACCCTCCGGGTTGGGAGAACTCCGCGATGATCAGCTGGATTCCCAGGGTGATGAGGAGGAGCGCCAGAGTGGGAGTGATGATTTGGTTGAGGAAATCCTCCAGGGGGCTGAGGGGGGATTCCTGGAGAGGGGCGTGGGCCGTGTGCAGGGTGCGGGTGCCAAAAGCCCCGTGGACTTCTCGGCCGTCGACTTTTTGCAGGAGATCGGGGACATCCTCCGCGATGAGATCGATGAGGCCCAAGTCCAACGCCTCCTCTGCGTCCGCGGCGGCTGCTTCGAGCACGGCCCTGCGCGCCCATTCCGCGGCCTTCTCCCCCCGACGTTTGGCCAGCTGCTCCGCGTCCTCGACCAGAGTGTTCTCGATTTTCCGCTTCAACGTCTCCGAGATCTCCTCGCCACTGGGCCCCACCGGGCTGGCCGCACCGATGGTTGTGTTCGGCGCCATCGCCGCGATGTGGGCGGCCAGGGTGACGAACGTGCCCGCGGAGGAGGCATGAGCGCCCGGAGGATACACGAAAACAATGACCGGCACGGGTGAGTTGATGATATCCTGCACCAGGCGGTGCATGAGATTGATACTACCTCCCGGCGTGTCCAAGAGGATGAGCACGGCTTCCGCGTCCGTCTGGACCGCGCGGTGGATTCCGTTTTCCACGTAAGTGACCAAAATGCCCGACAACGGTCCCCGAAACGTGAGGACAACGACGGGCCGTTGCTCCTCCTCCGCGAAGGAGGGACCCCACAGCGGGGCGATCAACAGAAGCGCCATCAACCAGAAAAGAGCCCAGCCCCTCCTCATACACGCCTCCTTTACGGCTGTTTTGGGTGGGGGACGAACTTCGCCCGTCCCCAGCAAGCCCAAAACCTACAAATCATTCCGTGTCCAATCCCGGCGGATTTTGGGCAACCGGCCACGCACGAGTTCGTCGTACACCTCCAACCCCTCTGTGACAAGAGCCCGTTGCCGTTCGAACTCCCGCTGTTCCAGCCGCTGCCGGTAAGCCTCGCGAGCCAGGGAGATGAGCCGAGCCGCCTCCATGGGGTTGTACACCCGCTCGAACTTCAAATCGCCATCCTTCGCCGCGGTCTGAACGGAAATGGTGCCGTAGTTGAGCAAGTAGGCAAAAGGACCTTGCCGTCGGATACTGATGTCCTGAACCCGATCCAGGGAAGCCTCCTTTTGTTCCCTCTGGAAGAAGAGAGGGCGCTGTTGCACGTCGATGATCCGGTCCGGGGTGAGAATGTAAACATCGTTGCGCCAGTCATCATAGCGCCACAGAAGCCAGAAGAGACTGGCGATGAGGAGGACCAACTCCACCAAATACACCCCATATTTGGTGGCAGCATCCTGGGCAGAAAAGAGGGCATTCCCGGCCAAGAGGGTGTAGACAAAGAGAGCCGAAATCAGGATAACGGCCAAAGTGGGCAGGGCAATGCGGATCAAGAGGAAGAACAAGTGCTTGCGCCAATAATAGTACGGCCCGTCCTTCCACACCATGCTGAAATTCCACGGAATCCGGTATCCCCCAACCGCCTGTCTCGTCGTCCGTCGGTCCACGGACGAACGCGCGCCCAAGGGATACATCAGGCCGGTGGCCACAGAGGGCCAATCGGCCAGGAGATTCACCTGGAGCCGTTGTTGGAGATCCATGCGCAGATGTTCCCGCTGCCGGACCCGCTGTCGGATACCGGTTTGAGCTCGGGCTTGGTTGATGATGTTCCGCACTCGGTCGGGGTTGGGGATGTGTTTCATGATGATTCCCCCATCCGCCGCGGCCGACTGAATCCGGACCGTACCGTAGTTGAACATCTGCCCCAGGATATTGGCGCTCACCGTTGTATCCTGGATTTGGTTCAGCGGGATCTCTTCCCACCTGTCCAGGATGGGAAACACCCGTTCCCAGTGCACCACACGCCGGTCTGTTACCGCGTAGAAGTCATTGTAATAGTCCACCACCGTGTAGAAGAGCCAAAACAGGCTGGCCGCGGCGAGAAGGCCCAGGAAGACCTGAGAGGTGGCAGGCCAGCCGTGCCACAAGGCCAGGAAGAAAAGGGTGAGCCCCAAGGTCGACGCCAGCAGGGGGAAAATCAGGGCAAAAATGAAGAAGACCCGATGCCGGCGTCCTTGCCAGATCACATGCTCATTTGGCTCCACCCACCCTGTGCGACGCTCCTCGAACTGCTCAGCCAGGGGAGGAATGCCTCCCAGGTATTTCCAAATGGACTGGGCGGGCTGACACCAAGCGCGTTCCCACCTCCGAGCCTTCTCCCACACAAAGGCAATGAGGGAGATAAGACCGCAAAGCCAGCGGCGTGAACGGCGGCGAAGGGGGGTACGGGACGTGATGTACTGGTTGAAACGGCTCAAATCCTCCCGGGAAAGACGCAGCCAATCACTGGGCTGCGTAGCTTCCACAGTGGCATCGTGGGGCGCGCCCGTCAGCAGAGCGGTCCGGCCAAAGGCATCGCCGGGGAAAAGATAACTCCGTGGACGCCGACGCCCCTGGGGGTCCATGGCCCGGACAATGGCTTCCCCGCTATGCAGCACGTAAAACGCCTGCCCCGTTTCCCCTTGTCGGGTGATGGTCTGGAATTTGGGGGAGAAAGTCCAGGCCACAAAGCCCAACAGGTGGGGCCACCACGGGTCTGGGACCCGACGTTCCGGGTCTAGGGATTTTCGGATCAGGTCAACTGCGTCCGCCGGTAACAGGTGCGAGAGAAGGGGATGAGGCGGCGCCTCTGCCCCGATCTGGGGAGGACGGAAATTTTCCGCCAGTTGGTTGAACTTCCGCAGGGGGAGTCCGTACAGGAGAACGGGCGACACCGCGCGGACTTGCGTAGGCGGGAGGGATTCCTCGCCCGGACCATCGAGAAACGTGTAGCCCACGGTGCGCAGCTGCAAGGAGAGGTCCGATACCTGGTGGAATGGAGGCGGCGGCGCCTCCCCGGCCGGGGCCACCGCGATCTGTCCTTCCACCACGACCCACACGGTCGGCTCCCCTCCTCCCGGCTGATAGAGCTCATCCGGGGAGAGACGTTTTTCCACAATGTGATCGGCCAGGCGACGGATGTGGGGATCGGGAAGGACGCCGTAAAGGGGAATGCCCCGCAGGCGACGGATGCGTTGCTCGGGGATCAGGCGTTCCTGGAACTGGGGCCAGCGGTCGATGACTTCCCGCAGTCGCGCCGCGGGCAACCGGTAGAGATACCCACTCTCCTCGCCCCTCACAGAGGTCTCCTGGGGTTGGCCGGTGAACAGGGTATAACGGCCGAACACATCCCCCCGCCGGAGCTCTCGCTCCAGCCAGGGGATGCCGTCCGGACCATCCCCCCATTGTCGCAGGGTGCCCTGTCCGACGATGTAGAGGTAATTGATGGCCGGATCTTTCTCCCCCTGGCGGAAGATGATATCCCCGGACCGGAAATAAATGCCGGGGGAAATGACTTGGGCCACAAAGCGGATGAGGTCCGGGGGGAGTCCCTGGAACAGGGGCATGGACGCGAGGTCCCGTTCACGCTGTTCGGGCTCTAAAGTGTTAGGTACTGTCTTGAATCGACCTGCTGCGTCGGTGTCATCTCGATGATCGGACATGGGGAAACCATCCTTTTTGGACCGGGCCACACCATTTTGCCTAGGCTCTTCATTATATCCGAAGCCGTGGCTCAGCTGAAAAAACTCCCTAGCATCTCGGCGGCGGATGGGTCCCCACGTCCTCGCCCGTGCCGGGAAAGAATTTTGTGAGCGTGGCAGGTTCACCGGTTGCGGGGAGAACCATGGACGACCGGCGATGGGGGCATCGGGTGTCCGTACGGGCCCGCCCTTTTCAATAGGCCCAGCCATAAACCAAGCGAGGTCGTCCACCGAGGGGATGGGAGGAGCCGGGTCGGCGGGGTAAGGGATCTCGGCTTCAGCACAACCCGACGTGTGGTCCATCCTCCACCGGACTTTGGACAAACAGCCCTGGTTGGCTAACATAACTCAGTAGAACCTGGGCCGCGGACGAGTCCGTAACAAGTAGGGAGCAAGAGGTCCGGACCGGGCATCGCCATACCCGGCCCTCGATGGGCGCCCGGTCGCTCATTACCCATTTTCGACCCGAGGAGCAGTAGTGTGAGTGGGAAGCGGTTCACACCGCCGGATGCGGTACAGGCAAAACTGGAAACCCTGCCCCAGAAGCCTGGGGTGTACTTGATGAAGAACGCGGCCGGGGAGATCCTCTACATCGGCAAGGCCGTGAACTTGCGCGCGCGTGTCCGCAGTTATTTCCACCGCAGTGCCCAACGCAACGCGCGCATCCGCCGCTTCATTCAGGATATAGCGGATATCGATTGGATTGTGGTGGACACGGAGCTCGAAGCCCTGGTGTTGGAAAATCAGCTCATCAAAAAACACCAGCCCCGGTACAACGTCCGCCTGAAGGACGATAAAACCTATCCCTACATCAAAATCCACTGGCAGGATCCCTTCCCCAAAGTCAGCATTACCCGTCGTGTGGAATCGGACGGAGCCAAATATTACGGCCCCTACGCGAGTGCATGGGCCGTGCGTCAGACACTGGACGTGCTGCGCCGGGTCTTCCCCTACCTGACGTGTAACCGCACCATCACAGGGCAGGACACGCGAGCCTGCTTGTATTACGACATCAAACGATGTGCCGGTCCATGCATCGGCGCGGTGAGCCAGGAGGAATACCGGAAAATCGTGGCAGGCTTGGCCCGCTTCTTGGAAGGGGACACGGAGAGCGTGATCGCGGAATTGGAAGCGGAAATGCACAAAGCGGCCCAGGCCCTCCAGTTCGAGCGTGCGGCCCTCTTGCGGGATCAGATTGCCGCGGCCCGCCAGATCGCCTCCCAACAGCAAGTCGTGGCTCAGGGCATGACCAACGAAGATGTGCTGGCCATCGCCCAAGAGGGGGACATGCGCTGTGTCCAGGTCTTCTTCATCCGGCGGGGCAAACTCCTGGGCCGGGAGACCTTCTTCCTGGAGGGGAGTGAGGACGCGGACGTGGAAGAGGCCCTGGCATCCTTTATCCAACAATTCTACGACACCGTCATCCAGCCCCCATCCCACATCGTCCTTCCCCAGGACCTCCAGGAAGCGGAGATCATCCAGAAATGGCTGACGAAGAAGAGTGGAACCCTCGTCCACCTGCATCCGCCGCAGGATGAGCGCCAGGAAAAACTGGTCCACATGGCCACAACCAACGCGCTGGAGGCCATCCGGGCCATGCGGTACCAGCAGGCCACGGACAAACTCCGTCAGGAGCACGCGCTCCAGGAGCTCCAACAAGTGTTGGGGCTCGACAGCCCGCCGGCCCGCATCGAAGGGTACGACGTGAGCACCCTGCAAGGCACGCACACGGTGGGGGTCATGGTCGTGTTCGAACACGGGGTCCCGCGCAAGAGCGACTACCGACGCTTCAACATCCGCGGCGTTCAAAGCGTGTTGGAGCCGAATGACTTCGCGGCCATGCGGGAAACCCTCCGTCGGCGTTTGCGTCGCCTGGTGGAGGAAGCGACCGCGGATCCCGGCCACAAGGCCCGGCGTCAGGACCGGGTGTGGAAGCTCCGTCCTGACCTTATCCTCATCGACGGCGGGAAGGGCCAACTGCACGTGGCCCTAGAAGTGCTGGAGGAATTCGGGCTGCGGGAGGTGATTCCGGTTGTGGCTTTGGCAAAACGGGAGGAGCTCCTGTACCTGCCCGATTGGGCAGAGCCTCTCCGCCTTTCCCCTCGTTCTGAGGCCCTCAAACTCCTGCAACGGGTTCGGGACGAAGCCCACCGTTTCTCGGTTGTCTCCCACCGTCAACGTCGCCGCAAGGAGAGCTTGCGCAGCACGTTGGAGGAGATCCCCGGGATTGGGCCCAAACGACGCAAGGCTCTACTCCGCCACTTCGGTTCTGTAGAAGCCATCCGGCAGGCCAGTGTGGAGGAACTGGCGCAAGTGCCGGGCATGAACCGTCGGGTGGCGGAAACCCTCAAGGCCCACTTGACGTCGTAACCTCACCCGGGGCTGAACCCCCGGCCCAAAAATGCAAAGCCCTTGACCGGCCAAGCATCGCCATACACGGCCCGCGATAGGCGCCCCCCTTTACTCGTTACTCGTTAACTCCCGCCTATCCCAGCCAACCTCATCCTTCAGCCCCCCTCAATCGTTACTCGTTAATCGTCAATCGTCACTCATTCCCCCCTCCAACACATTTGCTCCCTTGTCCTTAGACCGGGTATAATGCAAGAGGATTGTGAAATCAACCCGCATCTTGACAACAGGTCTTTGGACAACATATCCGTCAACGGTCGTCCATGGCCCACTGCGACCCCATCTGCAACCATCGTCATCAGGGCACACCCAGGATGTGCCTGTTGACAGCCATGTGTGCCCAAAAGCCAACGAGACAACGAGGGACATCATGATCGAAGTAGAAATTGATAGCATCCGAATCAGCCTCATGTCCCAGTACCGGGTTATCATCCTACGGGAACGGGGAGCTCAACGCTACCTTCCCATCTGGATCGGCCCCTTTGAGGCCGATGCCATTACCATCGAACTCCAGGGCATTGAAGTCCCCCGTCCCCTCACCCACGACCTCCTGGCCGATGTCATCGAAACCCTGGGAGCCCAGGTATCCCACGTGGTGGTCAACGACCTGCGTAACGACACATTTTACGCCCGGGTCGTCCTGGATTACCAAGGGGAAGCCGTGGAAATCGACTCACGGCCCAGTGATGCCATTGCCCTGGCCGTGCGCACCAATGCCCCCATCTTCGTGGCCGAACATGTGATGGACCAAGCCGGCAGCGTGCCCGAAGAGGACCTCAGCATGAGCGACCATCGGCTGGAGGAACTCTTCGAAGACGAAAACGACGTGGAACTGAGTGAGGAGGAACTGGGCGCGTTCCGGGAATTCCTCGAAGGTCTGGACTTGGAAGGCCTGGGAGACGATTGAACTCGCGGAGGTGAAAGATGGAGCTACACGTAGTCCGGGTGGAAAAACCCGACGATGTGAACGTGATCATCGGTCATGCCCACTTCATTAAGACGGTGGAAGACCTGCACGAAGCCCTGGTCACCGCGGTACCGGGCATCAAATTCGGCGTCGCGTTTTGCGAAGCCTCGGGCAAGACCCTTATCCGCTGGTCCGGCACCGACAAGGAGATGACCGAACTGGCCCAAGCCATCGCCCAAGCGCTGAACGCGGGGCACACCTTCGTCATCACCCTCGCCCCCGGCTACTATCCCATCAACGTCCTCAACTGGATCAAAATGGTGCCCGAAGTGGCCCGCATCCACACCGCGACCGCCAACCCCCTGGAAATCATCATCGCGGAAACGGACCAGGGACGGGGCATCCTGGGCGTCATCGATGGATACCCCACCAAAGGCGTTGAGGGAGAAGAGGACATCAAGGAACGGGTCTCCTTCCTCCGGCGCATTGGATACAAACTGGGATTGGAATAACCCCAGCCGACACGAGCCCGTTGGGCCTCGTCTTTGACAGCGGAGCCGTCCATGTCCGGCCCACATCTCATCCTGACGCGGGAAGAACCAGATTTCGACGCGGTGGCCGCGTTGGTGGCCGCGGGCAAACGCTTTCCCCACGCCCTCATCCATCCCCCCAAAAAACTCCCCCCGCCCGTCCGAGCGTTCCTCCACACCCACGAGGAACTGCTCCCTCCCTCATCCCGCGCTCCCCTGCCCCCTTCCCCCTCCCGCATCACCCTGGTAGCCACACACCGCCCGCCGCCTCCCCTGGAGGAAACGGAAGCCCCGGTCCACATCATCCACCGGACCCCACCCCCCGAGCCCCTGCCCGAAGGGTGGACATTCGAGGGAGGCCGCGTTGGAGCAACCACCACCCTGCTGGTGGAACATCTCCGCGAGCAGAACACACCCCTCACGCGGGCCGAGGCGACCCTCCTGGCCTTGGGCATCTACCAGGCAACGGACGCGTTCACCTCCCCGCACACCACCCCTCGTGACACCCGGGCGGTTACATGGCTTCTGGAACAAGGGGCCGATGTGGACGAAATTCGGGCCCACCTCCCCCTGGCCACATCGCCACCCGTGCGGGACATCATGTCCTACAACCCCCAGACTCTGCCCCCGGACACCCGGGTGGAAGATGCGGTGGTGCACATGCGCCGCTACGGGCTCGAGGGCATTCCGGTGGTCCACCCGCGCACTCACCAATTCCTGGGACTCATCACCCGTTGGGATGTGGAACGGGCCGTCCATCACGGGCTGGGGGAAAAGCCCGTAGCCGACATCATGAACACCGGCCCCTATCGCGTCACCCCCGAGGAGGGGGTGTCCCAGGTCCAACGGCTGATGGCCCAAAGTCGGTGGGGGCAGATCCCGGTCGTCGATGACACAGGAAGACTGGTGGGGCTCGTCACCCGTTCAGACCTCCTGCGGTTATGGCTTCCGGAAGAAGACCGTCTGCCCAGGGAGGACATCGCCCGGCGCCTGGAAGAGGCCTTGCCCGCGGCGCTCTTGGACCTCCTTCACATCATCAGCCACGAAGCCGCTCAGGAATCCCTGCCCCTCTACGTGGTGGGAGGCGTGGTGCGCGACCTCTTCTTGGGCATGCCCAACTGGGATGTGGACTTGGTGGTAGAAGGGGATGCCATCCGCCTGGCCCGACGGTTGGCTCGACGCTATGGGGGCGATGTTCGGTCCCATCCCCGGTTCGGCACGGCCAAGTGGATCCTGCCCCAGGACGCGCCCTTTCGGGGCCGGGGTGTTCCCCCGACCCTGGACTTGGTCACCGCGCGCGCGGAATTCTACGAACACCCGGCCGCCCTTCCCACGGTCACGCCCGGCTCCATCACGCGGGACTTGCAACGCCGGGACTTCACCATCAACACCCTGGCCATCCGGCTGGACGAGCCTTACTGGGGGGAATTGCTGAACCTCTTCGGAGGACTGCGCGATCTGCGGCAGGGGGTCATCCGCGTGTTGCATCCCCTCTCCTTTGTGGAGGACCCGACCCGGATTCTTCGGGCCGTGCGTTTTGAACAGCGCTTTCGGTTTCGTCTGGATCAGCGCACCGAAGACCTGTTGCGGGAAGCCCGTCCCTTCCTGGACCGTGTGTCCGGCGCCCGCGTGGCCCACGAATTCGCGCTGATCTTCCAGGAAGCAGAACCGGAACGGGCACTCCGACGCCTGGACACGCTGGAGGTCCTCCCGCACATCCATCCCCTTCTCCGATTTCCCGCGGAAACCGCGGAGCGCTTCCGCCGACTTCGCGAAGCGATACGCAAGCTGCCGGTCTCCGAGCCCTTGGAGCACCTGTACATGGCCCTATGGCTGTACGAAATTCCGCCCGAACACCTCCCCGACGTGGCCCAGCGTCTGGAACTCCGCCGGGAAGTCCGGCGCCTGTTGGAGGATGTGGCCGCGCTGCGGGAGACGTTGGATGTGCTCACGGAGCGGGACATCCCTCCCAGCGCATTTGTCCGCGCGGTGGAGCGCTATCGGCCGGAGGCCCTTCTCCTGGTCGCGGTGGTGGAGGATGATCCCCACCTCTGGGAGCGGCTAACGTCGTACTTGGAGCAATGGCGTTCTGTGCGTCCTCACATCACAGGGGAGGATCTGCAGGAAAAATATGGGCTCCCGCCCGGCCCCCGGGTGGGGGAACTGCTCCGGCGCCTGCGGGATGCCCATGTGGACGGCCTCATCCGAACTCGGGAGGAGGAGGACCAACTGCTCCGCTCGTGGTTAGAGGCATGAGCAGGTGAACGGTGCTATTTGCTCGTTCGCGGCAAGGGGGGTATACTGAAACTACCCTGTGGTGGACGGGTCTGCCGTGGGGATGACAACAGAATACACATCGCCGTAAAGGTGCCCGACGCCCCGGATGGCAGGGCTTAAAGGCGAAGCCGGTGAAAGTCCGGCGCTGTCCCGCAACGGTAACCGGGAGCACTCGCATCCCGGAAGCCCGGTCGCCCGCCTTTACGGTCTTCCACGACTCCTCGAGGAAGGAGGTGGGAGAGTCCCGTTCGGTTCGCGAATCCCCGGCTCTCCCGGGGATTTTTTTGTCTCGACCTCCCCCTTTGTCAGAGGTGGGAGGTTTTGTTTTGTTGGGCTAATGAGTGACAAGTCGAAGGTGCCTGGTTGACCGACATATCACCAAAAACTCTTTTCCGACACGGGGCGAGAACAACAGCGCCCCGCCCAGGTACGACCGAGTTTTGTCCGCCAATCAGGCAAGGGGCTCAGAAACCCAACGCATGCATGAACAAGGAGGGCGCCATGAACGGATTAGGAAGGAAAATCACCCTGACCATTGTATTTCTCCTCCTGTTCTCCGGGCTTGCCGGAGCGGTGGGGCCTGTGCGCATCACGCGCGACGCCCGCCTCATCCGCGTGGATGAAGCTCTCGACTGGCTGGTCACGCAACAAGAAGACGATGGATCCTTTGGACACTCCCCCTCCCTTACGGCCGATGTGGTCTTCGTACTGGCCTTGACCGGGGAGAACCCTGACGAGGATCCCTGGGTTCGCAACGGGCACAGCGCCTTGGAAGCTCTGGCCGCGTACACCCCCCAAATCGTCGCGTCCGGCAAGGCCGGGGCCATCGCCAAAGTGCTGCGCGCGGTCAGCCTGACAGAAGCGGATCAACGGCACTTCGCGGGGTACGACCTGGTCGCCGAGCTCATGAAAAAGTATAACTCGGTCACCGGTCGCTTTGACCCCTCGAGCAACTTCTCCCAGGCCCTGGCCATTCAAGCGCTGGTCACCGCGGGCGAAACTCCCCCGGCCAAAGCCATCCTTGCCCTGATCCAAGAACAGCACAACGATGGTGGGTGGGGTTGGCAGGCCGGCGGCACCACCTCCGACGTGGACACCACGGGCTTGATCCTGGAGACTTTTGGCGCCATCGGCGTGCCCCCGACCGTGTACCGCTTCCAGGAAGCTATGGCCTACCTCCAGGCCCGTCAGCAGCCGGATGGAGGATGGGGCATGAACGCTCAACACCCGGAAAGCAACTGCAACTCCACGGCCCTGGCCATGCGGGGCCTGGTGTGGATCGGGGCCAACGTGCGCACATTGCCCTGGACCGGCCCCAATCCCGACGGCTCCTGGCGCGATCCCCTGGGCCGCCTGATGCAATTCCAGGCACCGGATGGGGGATTCCGCTGGCAGGATGATGTCGACGGCACACGGGTTCTGGCCACCACCGATGCAATTCCGGCGCTCTTCCTGCCCTGGAACGGGGATGCGCCCCTCTCGGTCCAGTACTTCATCCCTGCAGTGGTGCAGGAGAAGTAATGTGGAAAAACTCACGCTTGAAAGGAGGATTCACCTATGTCTCGAACGCTTCGTTTCCTTGTCCTGATGGTTCTGCTCCTCGCCCTGACGACCGGGGTGGTGTTGGCCCAGGGGGCCACCAAACGGGTGGGTTTGGTGATCCGCTTTGCCGACGGTCGGGTCCACACGGAGGTTGTCACCGTGCCCGCGGACGCGACCGTGGCCGATGTGCTCCAAGCAGCCCAGGTGGGCGTGACCCTGGCAGACACCAGTTGGGGGCCGGCGTTGTGCGCCATCGACAACGAGGGGTGTACGGCCGATAACTGCTTCTGCGATGCCCAGCATTATTGGGCCTTCTTCATCCAGAAGGACGGAGCCTGGACGCCTGCATCGGTGGGCGTGGGCGCGTATGTGCCTCAGGACAAGGAGGTGGTCGGCTTCGCGTGGAGTGGCTTCGACGCCAACTACAACCCCACGGTAGAGCCGCCCTTCTTCACCTTTGCCGAACTGATCACGCCTGCGGAAATCCCCGAGCCCATGACATTGCTCCTCCTCGGTGGTGGTTTGGCCGGCCTGGCCGGATATGTCCGCCGCCGCCGTGCAGCATAACAAGGACCATGCCGGGCATCGGGTGTTGGTCTCAGCACCCGATGCCCGGGCGCATCTTCAGCTTGACTGAAAAAACTCACCAGTTGGTCAGGTTCATACCCAACGTACTCACATGAACACTTGGCACACCATAAAACGCCATTTTCTGCTCATTGTCTTTGTCCTCTTGTGGACAACACATTTCGCCGGAGCTCAGGAGGTTCACAAAGTGGGGTTAGTCGTGCGCTATGGGGATGGCCGTGTGGAAACACGGTGCATCACATTTACCGAAGAGACCCTCACCGGCCTGGAAGTGCTGGAGCGGTCGGGTATCCCCATTGTTGTGGACCCCACCGGCTCGTTTGGCCCCGCGGTCTGCAAGATCGACGGGGAAGGCTGTCAGTACCCCCAAGAGGATTGTTTTTGCCACTGCCAGCAGTTGGGAGCCACGTGTGAGTACTGGGCGTACTACCACTTGCGCGGGGACCACTGGGAGTACTCAGGAGAAGGAGCGGGGACGTATGTCGTGCACCCGGGTGATGTGGAAGGATGGGCGTGGGGCGTAGGCGAACCCGGCCAAGGCGCCGCGCCGCCCCTCATCACCTGGCAGGAAATCTGCAACCCCACGCCACCCACCCCCACCCCGACC
>JAADDB010000210.1 GCA_013154135.1 Chloroflexota bacterium | reverse complement strand
TCTATGCACGGGGCGAGAACGCCGGCACCCCGCCGAGGTGCGGACCCGTCCGCCGCCAAGGTACAACCGAGTTTTGTCCGTCCATCAGGCAGGGGTAGGCGCACATGACCACACATCGCCGTTCACGAGCGGTAGGGCCGCACGGCCGTGCCCCCACCTTAATCGTCAATCGTCAATCGTTACTCCTTACTCCACGGCCCCGTCCGCCGCCTAGGTCCGGATATCCAACAACGTTTCCAGGATCGCCTGGGGGGTGGGGGGATGGCCGGGGATGTGGGCTACGATGGCCTGGCGTAGGTCCTCCGGCAGGTGCTGGACCACCGCGTAGGAAAGGGCAAAGGCACAGCGCTCTGGCGTTAGGCCTTCCCGGTAGTCGGCACAGTCGCCCACCGTGACAACCCGACGGCGCGGCGGCATGGCCCGGAACGCGGCCATGGTCGGGTGCAGCATGTTCCACGTCAACGGCCCGGTCAGGAGCAGAATGTCCGCGTGGCGGGGGGAAGCGACAAAGCGGATGCCGTATTGCCCTAGGTCGTACTGGGGCGTGGTGAGCGTCACCAATTCCAAATCCGCCGCGTAGCTCGAGCCCCCGTCTACATGGCGGATGAAGATGGACCGCGGGGGAGCCGGCGGAGTCTCCGTGTATATCGGTTCCCCCAAAATCGTGCGCCGGAAGAATTGGACAAAGAGCATGGGCCAGCTGGGTACGTCCATCGTCTCCCTCACAAATCATTGCCCGAGTAGGACAGGTTGAAACTCTTATTCACCAGGGGGAAATCGGGCAAAATCGTCTCCACCCGTTTCCCCTCGTGCACGTGGGGGATGAGGGCCAGGCGCAGGGCCGGCCAGTTGAGCATGGACGGGTCCCGGACCTTACACCGGTAAATGCTGCCCAACTTATCCTGCATCACCCAGTAAATCACATCCCCTCGCCACCCTTCCGCGTATCCCAGCGCGAACGCGTAATCGTTGGCCGGGGTTGGTGTGGCCGGAGTGAGCCATTGATTCCCCCGATGCCCCCCTCGCTCCCACATATCCAGGAGATCCAAGACCAAGCGCAGGGAAGTGAAAAGCTCCCCTGCCCGGGTGAGAAAGCGCGCGTGCACATCCCCTCGTCGCATCTCCCCCATGGGGAAGGGTTCGCTCACAGGAATGCGCTCGTGCAACTGGGCCAAGCGCCCTTGCACCTCCGGGACCCGGTAGATCCCCCAGGGGTGGAGTCGGCGATAATCCCGGTCCACGCCCGAGGCTCGGGCCACCAGACCTGTCGCGCCCACCCGGCGGGCATCCTCCTCCGCGAGAATGCCGGTGGACACAGAGCGATCGCGGAAACGTTCCAGTCGGACCAGGGATTGGACCAGCGGTTCCACCTCCTCCTGGAGGCGGCGCAATGTGATGCGCACGTGGGAAACATCCAGCGGGTGGGGGAGGACAACCCCGCCGACCCGGTTGACCCCTCGGAGGAAACGGCTGCCCGTGATACTTTGATTCAGACGGAGCAAGTGCTCCCGTCGGAGGAAGAGCTCGTTCGCGTAGAGTTCCAAGGCCACATCATGGGCCAGCGCGGCCAAATCGGTGATGTGATTGTAAATCCGTTCCAGCTCCAGCAAAATACCCCGCATATGTTCCGCGGGCCGGGGCACGGGCGTTTGCGTCAACGTCTCCACCGCGTGGCAATAGGCCAGACTGTGGGCGAACGGCGAATCCCCGGCCACATCCTCGGCCAGGCGCCAGCCGTCGTTGAGGCTGAACGTGGACTGGAAGAGGCGTTCAACCCCCTTGTGGGCATACCCCAAGCGGATCGTCACATCCTCGATCACCTCCCCTCCGATCTCGAAGAGAAACCGGCCCGGTTCGATATGTCCTGCGTGGATGGGGCCCACGGGCAGGATGTGATGTCCCGGACGGGGGGTGGGGAGGGGCTCCTCGCCCTGGGGAGCCATCGCGTGCGCGGCCATGCGCTCTCGCATCTCCTGCAAGGAGACATCCCGGCGCAGGGGGTAGAAATCGGGGGGGTAGACCCGGTGCAACCAGCTGCCCCGTTGGACCTGCTCGGCCCGCGGGGGGTGGGGAATGAGCCCCATCAGATCGCGCATCTCCCGCTCGAAGGGATCCATGGCCGGGTAGAGCGCGTGGAGGGAGGGGTAATGTTCCCCTTCCACCAGATATTCCACGATGAGGAAGAGATCCTCCTCCGGGTGGGAGAACACATAATAGATCTTGAAACAATGGTCCTCCAACTCCCGTTCGTCGTTGGCAACCACCGTGACGAGGTAGAACGCCTCTTCCCGGAGGCGTTGGACCAATTGAGTGAGATGGTGGGGGTGGTCCACCCGGACGAGAATTTGATTGGGCGCGGGGGGGTGGAGGAAAGTGCCCACTTCCCCTGCCCATTGGATGATGTCCCTCCAGGATGTCGCGTTCGGTTGCATAGCCGTCCCCCTTAAGGTCCGCCCGAGATGAGGATGTCCACACTGCTGTTGAGGAGGTGGGCCAAGTTCAGGATATCCCAATCGGGCACCGTGATCCCGAAGAGGAGCACGGACAAGAAGAGGAAGAAGAGGGGCCAGAGGAGCCAGGCGGGTTCTTGAATCCGCTTGCGGGGTGGGTTCCCCAGGAGCAGGTGGCCCAAGTGGCGGACCAGCCCCGCGAAGATGAGGGCCACGGAGAGGAGAAAGACGAAAATGGCTGCCCAGATGAGGGGAGCGTGCTGGGCCTTTTGCACCGCGGCCCAGAGGATGAGCATCTCACTGAAGAAGATGTTGAAGGGTGGGGAACCCACCAGGGCCAGGCCGCCCAGGACGATGAGGATGCCCGTGAAAGGCATGGCCCGCAGGAGCCCGGTGTACTTCTCCTCCTCCAGGCGGGCCACGGGCGCGTACGCGGATTGGACCAGGCCGAAGGCCAGAAACATGAGAGCTTTTGTCAGCGCGTGGTTGAGCGCGTGGAGCAACGCCGCGAAGAGCGCGATTTTCGTGCCGATGCCCAGGCCAAAAGTGATGATCCCCATGTGCTCCAGGCTGTGGTAAGCCAGGATGCGTTTGAACTTGTTCCTCTTGAGGATGAAGGGCGTCGCCACCCCCAGGGAAAACAGGCCGGACGCGAGGAGGATGTGGGAAATAAGAGTGGGCTGTTCGGACAGGGCCTTGACCGACAGGATGTAGAAGCGCAGGATCGCGTAGAGTGCGGATTTGAGGAGCACCCCGGAGAGGAGCGCGCTCACCGGATAAGGGGCCTCACCGTGGCCATCGGGCAACCACGTGTGCATGGGCGCGA